>JAKJAE010000009.1 GCA_022707665.1 Chloroflexota bacterium | reverse complement strand
GATCCCGATTGGCGGCATCCGGTTACCCAGCTTCAGCGGGGTATGAACGCACTACTCCCGGAGCAGGTGGTCATCAACGAACTGGACGAGGTCGACCCGGGGTTTCACCCGCGTTATGACGCTACCAGCCGGCACTACCAGTACACGATCTATCGGGCAGCCGTGCGGCATCCGTTCCATGCTCGGTATAGCTTGCACGTAGAGCAAGGGCTGGACGTGCAAGCTATGTCACAGGCGACTCAGTATCTGTTGGGATGTCACGACTTTCTGGCTTTCGGTTCTCCCCCGCAGGGGGACCTCTCGGTTCGTGAGGTCTTCAGGGCGGAGTGGACAGCAGAGGGACCGTGGCTGCGGTTCGATATTGAGGCGAACGCCTTCCTATATCGGATGGTGCGTATGCTTGTGGGGACATTGCTCCGCGTGGGATCTGGAGCACTGACTCCCGAGTCTTTTGCTGAGATCCTTGAAACACGGAATCGGGAGCGAGCTGGGCCTGCGGTTGTTGCCGAAGGCCTGTGCCTGAAGTCCGTCGCGTACGCAAGCGGACGAGAGAAGGTGCGAGCATAGTCTGCTACACGAGCTCTTTTCTAGTTATGGGAGTTTTGAAAAGGTGAAGACACTTAGAATACACAAGACCTATGTCGCCAAGCCGGGTGACGTGGAGCGGACGTGGTACGTCGTGGATGCGACGGGCCAGACTCTGGGCCGTTTGGCAACGCAGATCGCGAGCATTCTTCGGGGCAAGAACAAGCCGCAATACACGCCCTACGAGGATGTTGGCGACTTCGTCATCGTCATTAATGCAGAGAAGGTGAATGTCACCGGCCGCAAGCTCGATCAGAAGAAGTATTACTGGCACACCGGCTATCCGGGCGGTATTCGGGAGATCGGGCTGCGCCGGCAGCTCGAGTTGCACCCGGACCGGGTGATCATGCACGCTGTCAAGGGGATGTTGCCCCGCGGCCCGTTGGGACGCGACCAGTTGCGCAAGCTCAAGGTATATGGCGGGTCCAGCCATCCTCACGCAGCGCAGCAGCCGCAGCCGTTGGTGCTGAACAGCCGCTAGGCTATAGCCAGTCTGAAGGAGATGTGAATGTACTACGAAGGTTTGGGACGTCGCAAGACATCAACGGCGCGTGTGCGTCTGCATTCGGATGGCACTGGCCAGATTGTGGTGAACGGTAAGCCCTATCAGGAGTATTTTGGTCGCGAGGTCGACTGGCGGAGTGTTACGGGGCCGCTTGAGGCTACGCAGACGAGTGGGCGGTTTGATGTGACCGTTCTTGTCCATGGTGGCGGCATCACAGGTCAGGCCGAGGCTGTCCAGGTAGGAATGGCCCGTGCGCTGCTCGAGGTCAATCCTGACTTTCGTCCTGTGTTGCGCCAAGGTGGGTTGTTGACCCGCGACGCGCGCGCCAAGGAGCGGAAAAAGCCAGGGCTTCGGCGCGCTCGTAAGGCCCCGCAGTACACGAAGCGCTAATCCCCTTACGGATCACTGACAGGGGACGCGTGAAAGGGCTAAGTATCTGGCCCGACCACGGAGTTGCTGCTGTAGATTTCGGCTTTGCAGGTAGGCAGGGATAGAGACTGCCTACCTGCTTTTTGTTGGGAGTGAAAATGTCTCAGATTACGATTGTTGGCCTGGGCCCTGGTTCGGTTGCAGATCTGACGCGCGCAGCCTGGCAAGCACTGGAGCAAGTGGATGAGGTCTGGTTGCGGACGTTGCACCATCCGGTAGTGGCGGACCTGCCGAAGACCTGCCGGCTGAAGGGTTTCGATGCTGTCTATGAGCGAGCTGAACGCTTTGCCGATGTGTACGCGGAGATTGCGAAACGTATCCTCGAGTTGGGCCTGCGGGATGAGGGTGTTGTCTATGCTGTGCCAGGCCATCCCCTTGTCGGGGAGGCGACCGTGACGCGTATCCTTCGTGAGGCAAGGGAGGCGGGGATCCCCGTTCGCATCGTCAACGGCCTGAGCTTCATTGAGCCGGCTCTGGCGGCGCTCGAGCTCGACGCCCTTGATGGCCTCCAGGTGTTTGACGCGCTGGACCTGGTGTCGTTGAATCATCCCCCGCTCAATCCAGACTACCCTGCCCTGATCGCGCAGGTATACAGTCGTACGGTCGCCTCGGACCTGAAACTGGTGTTGATGAACCAGTACGCTGATGACCATCCTGTAGTGTGGCTCGATGGCGCCGGCACCGACCGAGAGCAGGTTCGTTCAATGCTGCTGTACGAGATCGACCGGTATGAGGCTACGCCGTTGACGACGCTCTATGTGGCGCCCAATCCCCCCGTCGCGAGCTTCGAGGGATTCCAGGAGACCATCGCCCGACTTCGCTCTCCTGAAGGTTGTCCCTGGGATCGCGAGCAGACTCATCGCAGCCTTCGCGCCAACCTTCTCGAGGAATCCTATGAGGTCCTCGAAGCTATCGATGATGAGGACCCCGATGCGCTGTGTGAGGAGCTGGGGGATCTGTTGCTGCAGGTGGTCCTTCACGCGCAGATTGCTGTTGAGGAGGGCGAGTTCACCATGGGTGACGTCATCTCTCGGATCGACAGCAAGCTCAAACGCCGTCATCCCCACGTCTGGGGCGACATCGACGTCACGGGGGTGGGTGATGTCATCACCAACTGGGAGGCGATCAAGCGCCGTGAACGCGCAGACAAGGGTGCAGAGAACCGTTCGTTGCTTGATAGTATTCCCAAGGTTCTGCCGGCGCTGGCACAAGCCGCGGCCTACACAGACCGTGCAGGTCGTATTGGATTCAACCAGGTCGATGCCGATGGAATCTGGGTAGACCTGGGCAATGGCGTTGTCTCTCGCCTCAATGCGCTGCTAACATCCCTGGCTGCAGAACCCAGCGATGCTCAGGACGCTGGCTCTCAACTGCGCACGCTTGGCGACGCGCTGCTGGTCATCGTTGATTGGGCCCGACGCCACAAGATCGATCCGGAGGCAGCCCTGCGCGAGGCCAATGAGCGGTTTGCGCGACGTTTTGCGGCGCTCGAGTCCGCGTCGCGCTCGGGTAAGTTGTCGTTGGAGACAGCATCGCCGGAAGATATCCGGGATCTATGGAAGGAAAACGGGATGGCCTGAGTCAGGGCCATCCCGCTATAATAGCATACCTCGCGCACGCCCACACCGGGGGGTGCTGGCATCGACCGGGCTAGGACATAGCGTTGCCTGTCAGGCGAGATAGGGCTCCAGAGTCTTCTCGAGGGCGCTCTTGGCCTGGTTGCCTACCAAACGCTTGACCTCCTGTCCCTTCTGGAAGATGATCATGGTCGGGATATTCATCACCCCGAACTGACCAGCCAGATTGGACTTGTCTACGTTGACTTTGACGATGGTCAGACGGCCGGCAAGATCTTCCGCCAGGGCCTCGAGTGTCGGTCCCAGTTTCTTGCACGGGGGGCACCACTCGGCGAAGAAGTCCACCAGCACCGGCACGGGGCTACTGTTGAGCACTTCCTGGAAATCCGTTTCATCCACCTGTCGTAGGGTTCCCATCCTTCTCCTATCTCCTGCGAAATCTGCGCGGTAAGATCCGCCACGCCGATTATCACACGCCCCGATGGGGTGTCAAGCAGCTGATATGGGCGCGCACGTCAGGCGTTGGCAGGCCGAGCCCCGGTTGCCCGACCCACACTAGCACCCAGGCGGGGGCCTCTGTACGACCTGAAGTAAGGATCCCGGATGGCCTCGCGGAACGCTGCCAGGCTTTGCGGGCTCAATGCAACCGACCAGTTGATATGAGGCCACTCATGATCTGAGGTGACTTCGAAGAGGAGCAGGGCTCCCAGGTGATCACCGGCGTAAGGCCAGCCTGGTGAGCGGCGGCGGTCTGCTCGCGCGCGAAGGCGTGGTCCGAATCGCCCCACGCCTGGAACCAGAGCACGTAGGCTGCGCGGTGTTGGGCTAACCGCTCGAAGGCGAAGCTGAGGAGAACCCGTCGTAGGGCACGCCCTGGGTGTAGACGCCCAGAGCCCCACGGTCCCTGCGGGGTTCAGTGGCCGCGCGGGTCATGGGGCTGGCGTTGCAGTAGGTGCCGGCGAGGGCGTTGGCGTGGTCGTCGGCGTAGCACGTAAGCTCTACCTGTAGCCCCCCCAACGGCTGACAACCCGGCGACCCAGAGGATCGAGATCTCACGACGGCAGCATCGCCTAAATCTGACTGCTCCTACATCACACTAGAGGGCTTGGCGGTGGAGTTGTTCAATGAGGACGCCATCCACCAGGCAAACTACTGGGCACAGCACTCGCACGGAAACACCCTCCGCAACCTCGTGTTACGCTATGCCAACCAGGGCGTTCTCCTGCAGCAGACGGTCCAGATCGGGCAGTCTGCCGACAATGTGACGCGCAATTTCACCCTTGAGAACTCCGGATCGCCCATATGGATACGCACGGGCTTTTCGTCACCCCGTGGTGGGACGGGGTACCAAGCCATGGCTTTCCCCGTTCGCGCATCTATGACACCGTCATCCGCGGGAACGAGTTCCACCGTCTCGGTTTCCGTACTGACCTGGACGATCCGATCGGAGTGAAGTTCCAGTTTGCCGACCGGCTGCGATTTGAAGACAACTATGTCCATGACGTCGCGCACAACGGTGTACAGTTCCCCATTCGTCTATGGTTGCCTTCCTAACACGGGTATGCTATAATCGAGTTGATGGTGGCTATGGCGGGGGGCTCAGGTCTTGTGTGTCTTGCCGGCCAAGCTGGAAACGCACTGCAAGTATCGTGCTGTGACCAGGTCGTCGCGTGCACATCCGCACATAGTCTGCTATCGATCTTATGACAGAAGAACCAAATAGCGTGGACGTACGTCCACCAGATGCCGAGCTGGGTGGTTGCTCCGAGACGGGGGTTTCCCCTGAGAAGGTGCGCTTCCGCATGTTCGGGCGTGCAGTAGCTGAATGGAGCGCAGCCGTCTGGCGATGGGGACGTGATCGTCAGGCGTTGCTTGCTATCATCGGACGCTACAGTGCGCACATGGCGATCGTCAGCCTTGCTGTGCTGATTGGGGTCGTCGGTCGTGTCACCCTCACGCCCGTGGGGGCTGTAGGATCCTCAACCTCCCGGTCTTTGTCACTCCCTGCCGCTGCAGAGCCCGTCGCATCGCCCACCGCATCGGAGGACGCTACGTCGGCGCTGTATGAGCTTCAGCGCCCCCGTGCTGTGGTGCGCCAGGCCAATCCCTTGACCACCATCCCGGAAAGGGAGCGCCTGGAAGTGATCACCTACACCGTCGAGTCAGGTGACAACATCTTCTTCATTGCGGAGAAGTTCAAGTTGTCCTATACGACGATCGTTTGGTCCAATATGGAGACCCTGCAAGGCGCGCCGTGGTTGATCCAGCCCGGTCTGACGCTGTTCATTCCACCAGTAGATGGCGTCTATCACACCGTGATGGATGGCGAGAACGCGGAGGCGATTGCTGAGAAGTACGATGTGTCAGTGGACGCGCTCTATAACGCCTGGAACGGCGTCGAGAAGGGGCAGGCGCTCGCAGTAGGTGTGCAGTTGGTGATCCCGGGCGGAATAGGTGAGGACTTTGACCTCGAAGCGCCGCCGCCGGAGCCTTCATCGCCTGCAGTTGGCGTGGCGTCGGCGAGCTGGGGCTACTGTGGCGATACCGCCGTCTCCGGGTATGGTGCCAATGGCTGGTTCATTTTGCCAACAGGTTCCTATGCTGTCTCTGGTTGGCGTTTTGCGGATCCGAGCAACCCCGGACACATCGGCCTGGATTACCGGTGCCGTCTTGGCGATCCTATCTACGCGGCGGATTCCGGCGTCGTGGTATGGGCGGGATGGAATGGCGGCTATGGAAATCTCGTCCGCGTTCGGCACGGGAACGGCTATGAGACCTACTACGCCCACTTCAGCGCCTATGCCGTGAGCTGTGGTGATCCGGTGGTCCAGGGGCAAGTGGTGGGATACTGTGGGTCAACCGGTTGGTCGACGGGGCCGCACCTGCACTATGAGATCCGCTACAATGGCGTCCCACAGAACCCGGAGCTCTTCGAGCCCTAGGTATCGCTAAGACACCGATAGCATTCCATCGCCTAATGACCCATCGTCTACCTGATTCCCTGGACTGGCATCGACCGCCCCTCGTGCGGCCTCTGGCATGTGTGGTCGCCCTGATCTGGCGCTGGCAGGACGATCGAGTCGGGCAGCGTCCTGCCCTGGGACGCCTGACGGCACACGGGGCACTGGTCTTGACGCTGTTGGTTATGGTCATGCTGGGGAGCCTGAGCATCGACTCCCTGCCCGCGATCGTCACAGCCGCCGACCAGACACTTCTCGCTGGATTCGCTCAGAACGTCGATGCGGCCCCCTCGACGACCGCGGTAACCAGCAGTCCTTACTACAACGCAGCGTCCCAAGCACGCATCGCCCGCCAGGTGCAGATACACACGGCCATACCCGAGCGTCCGCGCCTGGAGGTGATCACCTATACGGTCCAGCCCGGTGATACTGCAGAAAAGATCGCCGAGGCTTTTGGCCTTCAGCCGACAACCTTGCTCTGGTCTAACCCCGATATGGAGAAGATGCCGGACCTGCTCAACGTCGGGCAGGTCTTGACGATTCTCCCACTGGATGGTGTCTACCACACTGTTGTGGCGGATGACACGCTACAGAATCTGGCGGAGACCTACAAGGTAGATGTGAGTTCGATCGTTGACTGTCCTTTCAACGATATCCCAACAGGAGGCCTCCTGCTCGAGGGC
This sequence comes from Chloroflexota bacterium, assembly GCA_022707665.1. Classification (GTDB taxonomy): domain Bacteria; phylum Chloroflexota; class Anaerolineae; order B4-G1; family SLSP01; genus PWVB01. The sequence continues at coordinate 14,518 of JAKJAE010000009.1, read as the reverse complement.
ACTCAGATCATCGTGCCTGGAGGGACCAAGCCCTATCAGACACGTGAGGTTACCACTTACGAGGGTCCTGTACCGGATGTGGCCCAATCCTCCGGCATGTTCGCCTGGCCTGTGTCTGGTGTGTTGACGCAGGGATACTGGTATGGACACCGTGCAATCGATGTCGGTGGATTCGTTGGGGCGGCGATCCGTGCCTCCGATGGAGGATATGTGAGTTTTGCCGGTTGGACCGACATCGGCTATGGGTATCTGGTAGTTGTCAACCACCAGAACGGGTACCAGACCTATTATGCTCACTTGAGCGACATCTATGTCTACGAGGGGCAGTCGGTGGCCATGGGCGAGGTGATTGGCGCAATGGGCAGTACGGGTAACTCGACTGGCCCGCACCTGCACTTCGAGGTCCGCTACGACGGCTACCCAACGAACCCGTTGATCTACTTGCAGTAGCAGCGGCACGCCGGTGAGAAGTGCCGGAGTTAGACCGTTCTGCATTCCAGGAAATCAGACCGCAAGCCTGCTGGCTTGCGGTTTGGTTGTGTACGGAGGTGAGAGGTGGAACTGACCATCGAGGCTGCTCGTGCTCTCTACGGCGATGCCGACAGCGTCCACGACTTTGACCACATTCTGCGAGTGCTTGCGCTGTCTGAGCACATTGCTGCTGTGGAGGGTGCCGACCTTTGGGTCGTTCGAACCGCCGCGTTATTGCACGACTGGGGACGTGCTGAAGCGCAAGCGAGTGGGCTGAACCATGCTGAAGTAGCTGCAGCCCGTGCGCGCTGCTATCTGGCAGACTTCGGCATCCCGGAAGAACGCTTGGCGGCTGTTGTGCACGCGATCCTGGCCCATCGATTCCGCGCAGCTCCTGCACCGCAGACGCTCGAGGCACAGGTGCTCTTCGACGCCGACAAGCTTGATGCCATCGGCGCTGTTGGCATCGCCCGGGCATTTGCCTACGGTGGGGCACACCGACAGCGCTTGTGGGCTCCACGCGTTGCTGTCGATGTCGCGCGTTGGGAAGCTGAAGGAGATGACCCGGAGCAGCACACGCCTATACATGAGTTCGTCGTCAAGCTCTCTCGCATCAAGGACCAACTCTATACGCAGGAGGGCCGCCGCATCGCTGCTGCACGCCACATGATCATGGAGGCCTTCTACGACCAGCTCGACGCCGAGGTCAGTGGAGAACGCTGAACTTACCGTAAGGCCAAGAAAACGAGGGGGCACGACTAACGTGCCCCCTCGCTGCTTCTGACTGTTGGAGTTACTGGTCGCGCGAACGCAGGTGGGGGTACAACAGGACGTCACGGATCGAGCGGTGATCGGTGAAGAGCATCGCGAGACGGTCAATACCCAGGCCAAATCCACCGTTTGGGGGCATTCCGTACATCATTGCCTGAAGATAATCCTCATCCATAGGCTGAGCTTCCTGATCTCCAGCTTCGTAGGCTCGACCCTGCTGCACAAAGCGTCGCTCCTGTTCGAATGGGTCGTTGAGCTCCGTAAACGCATTGCCCATCTCCATTCCGCCGACGAAGAGCTCGAAGCGCTCAACGTGCGTCGGATCATCTGGCTTGTGCTTGGCAAGTGGCGAGATCTCAACCGGATAGTCGTGCACGAACGTGGGCTGTATGAGATGCGGCTCGGCTTCGCCAAGCAGCGTGTCCACGAGGTGCCCCCAACTGGCGTCACTGGCGGCAGCATAGCCCCGCTGGCGCATTTCCGTACGCAGTCGATCGGCGTCAGGATAGGCCACGTAGTCGATGCCTGTGGCTTGCTGAATGACATCGCGGAGGGTAGCCCGACGCCATGGGGGCGTCAAGTCGATGTCCTGCCCGGCAAAGGATAGCTGCCGCGAGCCAAGCGTGGCTTCTGCTACGTGCGCCAGCATCTGTTCGACCGTTTCCATGATGCCGTAGAGATCCGTGTAGGCACAATAGAGCTCCAGTTGGGTGAACTCGGGATTGTGCTTGTAAGAGACTCCCTCGTTTCTGAAGTCGCGTCCGATCTCGTAGACCCGTTCGTACATTCCGACAAGCAAGCGCTTGAGATAGAGCTCGAACGAGATCCGCAGGTACAGATTCTGCTTGAGCTGGTTATGGAAAGTCGTGAACGGTCGCGCAGCAGCCCCACCGTAGATCGGCTGCAGGATCGGCGTCTCAACCTCCAGGTAATCGTGACTGTCGAGCCACGATCGAAGGGCAGTGATCATTCTGGAGCGGACGCGAAAGATCTCCCGAACCTCGCGGTTAACGGCGAGGTCCGCATAGCGCTGCCGGTACCGTTCCTCGATGTCCGAGAAGGCGCTGAAGCGCGTAATATTGCCTTGCTCATCCTCGAGTTCCTTTGGAATGGGCAGGGGTGTGATTGCTTTTGCCAGCATCGTCACGGTCTCGGCCTGCACACTGATCTCACCTGTACGGGTTCGGACCATGGTGCCCGTTGCCTCGACGAAGTCACCAAGATCGACGGTACGCTTCAGCAGGTTGAAGGCGTCCTCGCCGAGGTCGTTGCTACGAATGAACAACTGTAAGCGATCCGCGGCATCCTCGATGTGCGCAAACATGAGTTTGCCCATATTGCGCATGCTAACCACTCGACCAGCCACGGTAACCTGTGGTGCTGGAGAGCCGTCCGCTACTGAGGCCTCAAAGGCAGCGATGGCTTGTGCTGTCGTGTGCGTTCGGTGAGAGCGATGAGGGTAGGGAGCGACATTGGCTTCCTGAAGCCGAGTTACCTTCTCAGCACGTTGTCGCTCCAGATCGTTGAGTTCCATCGATGGTCCCTAGCGGATCGCTTTGATATCGAACACCAAATCACCATCAGGTGCCCGCACAACGGCCTTGTTGCCCACCCGTTTGCCGATCAGTGCCTGGCCAAGGGGGGACTCATTCGAGATCCGACCGTTACTGGGATCTGCCTCCGAGGAACCGACCACGAAGTACTCCTCGTCCTCGCTCTCCCCACGCTCTCTGACCGTCACAGTGCTACCAATACCGACCACATCGGAATCAGGGCCATTCCTGGATATGATCTGTGCCCTGCGAAGTCTTTCCTCGAGGTCGAGAATTCTACCCTCCACGAAGGCCTGTTCGCTCCTGGCGATCTCCAACTCCGCGTTCTCTATCAGTTCGCCTTCTCCCAACGCATTGTGCAGCCTTTCCGCAACCTCGAGACGGCGGACTGACTTGAGGTACTCCAACTCCTCGCTCAGGGCATCGAAACCTTCTTGGGTCAAATACACGACATCGTGACTACTCATTGCACTATTTCCTCCAGGCGCCCACACGTCCTCTTGTGTCAGGGCCATGATAAAAACAAAACCCGGAAGCCCGAGCGGGCTTTCAGGTTTGCTTATTATACCATTTAACGGTTGTTGTGTAAAGGATGAAGTAACGCTTGCGTGAGCGTGTTGACCAAAGGCCGCCTGTATCGGCGGGCCCTCCACCGCGCTTGCGTGTCAGTAACAGGATCCCGTCGCGACCTCAGTCTTCGGCGATTGCCTGAACCACCCGGCGAATCTGCTGCGAGACAAGGCTCTGGGGCTGCATCTCGATGATGGGCTTGCCGTTTTGGATGCTAGCGTATGCGAGGTCGGGGACGGGGGGAATGGCTGCGATCATCTCGAGGCGGATCATCTGCTCGACCATGGTGCGGCTGATGGTACCGGAGGCTGGTGCTCTGTGGATGAGCACGGCACGGGTCGCCTGCCGTGGTACACCCAGTGACTCGAGTGCCGTGATCATCGAGTTGGCCAGCGCGACGCCCACGCGGTTGGGCTCCACGGTAAGGATCACCTGGCTACACAACGACAGGGCTTCCTTCTGGGGGTCTCCGAGCCGTGCAGGTAGATCCAGCACCACGTAGTCATAGTCGATTCTGAGGTATCGGACAATGGCGCGGACATAGGCTCGATCGCCAACGGGGCCCGTTCCTGCCGGTTCTGGGCTAGCAAGGAGTGCGCGCACTCCCGATTCGTGTTTGATCAGAGCCTGCCGCACGGTGGTTGCTGTGAGCTGCGCCAGCGGTTTTTCGTACAGCGCCGGCAGCCCGGCGGTGACTTCTGATGGCGTGTCGAGTCCCATATGAAGTGCAAGGACTGCGTTTCCTTCCTGCAATTCCACAAGAGCCGCCGTCGTGTCTTTGTGCATATGCATGAGCTCAATCGCCGTGTTCAGTGCGAGCGTACTGGTGCCGATTCCACCTTTGGTCGGCAGGAACCCGACGACCTTACCATGCGCAGGTTCCTCACGTGGGTGCGTCTGCCGTTCGAGCAGCGTCTCGACGCGAGCAATGAGCTCTTGTGGACGAATGGGCTTTGTCAGATAGTCGTCGACACCGGCCTGGAGGCCCGCCAAGCGATCACTGACTGCTGCGCGGGCAGTGAACATCAGAATCGGAATCGACTCGGTGGCGGGATGGTGGCGCAACTGTGTGGCAACCGCGTAACCATCCATGTCGGGCATCATAACGTCGAGGATGATGAGGGCTGGCTGCATCTCCAGAGCCCTCTCAACAGCTTGATGCCCGTTTGCAGCGACGGTGATGGCATAGCCCTGACGCTCGAGCATAAGGCCTACGAGTCTGAGCGCATCGACATCGTCATCCGCTATCAGGATCAGGCGACGTTCCATCAGGACTTGCTCACTTTCCTGGACTGCAGCTTGCTTCATTATATCGCGGCATAGGGGCGCTCACAAGCCTGATTCCACAGCAATGCCAGCCAGGCGCTCATCCTAGAGCAGCCTGGTAACGAGCAGTCCGAGCACGCCAATGATCGCGATGACGATCAGGCTATAGGACGTGGTCCGGCGGAGAACGTCGCCCTCGCTCCCGCCCAGTCCCACCGTGCTACAGCCCACCATGATCTTGGCGGGCGCGAAAATGGATCCCAGGGCCCCCCCTGCATTGTGCAGTCCCAAGATGAGTGGGATGAACAGGCCGAGCCTCTGGGCGACCTCAAGCTGTAAGGCCCCCATCAATACGTTGGCGTTGGTGTTGCTTCCTGTCATGAAGGCTCCCAACGCCCCAATGAAGGGGGCTACGACTGGGAAGAGCTGCCCGGCAAGGGCTGCCATCGCACTTGCCAGCTCGGATACCATTCCTGAGGCCTGCATCGTGATGGCCATAGCCATCATCGTCAAGATCCCCAACGTCGACTGCATTCCACTCCGGAGCACACCTGCCCGGATTTTGGCGCCACTCCCCGGCGGAAGGCTGCCACGGCGTATGGCGAGCAGCACCGCGATCCCGGCGGCGTATATGAGCTGCGCTCCAGGATGACCGAAGACCGAGATCGTCTGTGTCTTGCCCGGCGGAAGGAGGGTGCCGTCGGCGAGAGATCGAGCGGGGATATCGAAAACAATCTTGATGTGGTTGAGGGCTGCAGACAGCGCCGGCACGAAGTTCACGATCATGATGATGGCAATCAGCATCAGGTAAGGGAGCACGCGGAGGAGCATAGCGCCACTTATCGCCGGGGTGCTCTCCGCTCCGGTAGTACGGCGCGCGCGCCAGAGCGCCCACAGACCCCCAACGATCAGCCCTGCCAGCGCTCCCAGCATCGCCGAGATGTTCACCACGCCGATACGGACCGCGGCGTACTGCACCAGACTCATGGCCAGTCCCATAGAGACAAGAGGACCCACCCCACGTCTCAGACTACCCTTGTCGGCACCAATGCCCAACACCAGCGCGCCCACGATCAGGCAAACAACGCCCAGGACGCTTGCCATCCACGGCCCGATGAACGCCCCCTCCAGGCCCGTAGCTGATACCAGTGCTTCGTATGAGGCGCCCAGTGATCCGAATGAGATCGACCAACTGTGCCCAAGCGAGGTGAGGATCACGGCCTGGGGGGCTGCAAATCCTATCGAGACCAGAATCGGCGCTACGACTGCGACCGGAACGCCATAGCCACCGACGCCCTGGAGGAAGGAGGCAAAGCCATAGGCCAGCAGGAGCATTTGCAGTGTCCTGTCCGGAGCCAGGCGCTGCAGAATCGTGCTCATCGCCGCCAATGTGCCATCGGCCTCTGTGACGCGGAAGAAGATGAGGGCGCCCCAGATGATGTAGAGCACGTACAATGCCCGGAACAGGCCCTCCACCTGCGCCCAGAAGAGGACGCTGGTGCCTGCACCAAAACGCAAGGCCGCGATGACTAGCGCTGCTGCCCACCCGGCGGCCCCTGCTTTGGAACCGCTCCAGCGATATCTGACCATGAGCACAAGGATGGTGACGAGGGGAATGCTAGCCAGGAGGGTATTCATGCAGGTTGCCTCTTCCGGGAGGTGAGATCGCTTCAGTGGCCTCTCATTCTAGCACAGACCGGCGCACCCGGGCGCCGGTCTGTGCTAGAATGAGAGCTAACTTCATCAGGGCAGTTGCAGTTTCTCCAGGCGGCTTCGGTTAATTTTCACCGTAGAGCTGACCCTTGAGGAGCATCATCTCACGTTTGAAACCGTCATCCTGCTCCAGTCTGGCTCGCACCCGCTCGTAGCCATAGAGGACTGTTGTGTGATCTCTACCCCCGAGCTCGGCGCCGATCTGGGGAAGCGACGCATCGGTTTCCTCTCGCATCAGGTACATCGCGATCTGCCGTGGCTGCGCGATGCTGCGCGTGCGGCGCGTCCCCCTCAACTCGTCTGGTGAGACGTTGAAGAAGCTGGCCACAGCACTGATGATGTCCGCCGCTGAAACTTCGGGCCGGTTGGGGAGCAGATCCGCCAGAGCCTTCTCCGCTACCTGCTTCTCCAGTGGCAGCCCGGTCAGCCGGCTCATTGCCAATACCCGATTCAGCGCCCCTTCCAACTCACGGATGTTGCTCTCGATATTGGTGGCAATGTAGCTAAGCAGCTCGTTGGGCACCTCGACGTTATTCTGCTCCGCCTTCGATTGCAGAATCGCCATACGGGTCTCGTAGTCGGGCGTCTGAATATCCACCATCAAGCCCCACTCGAAGCGAGACCGCAATCGTTCTTCCAGCGTGACCATGGCCTTGGGTACCCGGTCGCTGCTCAACACGATCTGCCGACCGTTGTCGCGCAACGTGTTAAAGGTATGGAAGAACTCCTCCTGCGTGCTTTCCTTTCCGGCGATGAACTGGATATCGTCGACAAGCAACACGTCAGCATTGCGATAGCGCTCCCGGAACTGCTCCGTTGTGTGGGTCCGGATGGCTTCAATCAGCTCGTTGGTGAAGGTCTCTGAGGTGACATAGATCACCTGCAAACCCTGGCGGAAACAGAGATGGCCGATGGCGTGAAGGAGATGCGTTTTCCCGAGGCCCACGCCACCGTGGATGAACAGGGGGTTGTAAGCCTTGGCCGGCGACTCAGCGACTGCCTGAGAGGCCGCCTGTGCCAGCCGGTTGCTGGGCCCTACCACAAAGGACTCGAACGTATAGCTGCTGTTGAGGCCCGGGTCCCGGGGTGGTTGGTGGGGAGTCTCATCGACCGCTACGAACAGGGGGGGTAAGGCACTCTCGGCCTGTCTTGCGTCCCAGACAACGAAACGTGCCTCCATCTCCGCGCCTGTGAGCCGTGCCAGGGTTCGTTTGATGACGGGATAGAGCCGGTTCTCCAGCCACTCAACCGCATAACCGTTCTTGACACCGATGACGAGGGTGTCTTCATTCTCGACACCGATCGCGTGAGTGTCTCTGAGCCATGTATCAAAGGTCGCTCGGGCCATCTTGAGCTCAAGCTCGCCCAGCGTTGCCTGCCATAATCTTTGGGGTGTGAGATCGTTCACGCAGATCTCCTTGTCATCTCTCGACGCACGAACCGTCCCTCCTCGTCTCATCTGTTCGGTATGCGGCACAACACTATGTGGTTCCTGCGCCTCATGCATGTGGAACCTGGAGGCAGGTGACCCTGACGCTATATGCAGAGATCCAAGCACCATGATCAGAGTACCACCCGCCCTGGCGTTTCTCTGACCCTCTTCTGGCTCAAGTCTACCTGCTGCGTCAGACCCTTGGGTGGTCTGCCTCGTTGTCGGGTAGCGGTGTCTGCCAGACCACCATAGCTATTGTACCAAGATCCCGCTGTCCACGCAATGCCCGCTGGCCTGTTTTGCCTTAAGAAGCCCCGAACATTAAACTTGCATGCCGGCTTGTGGAGAGCACTTCCTTATGCCCCTAGATCCGCCATATCTGGCCCCCGGTCACCCCTAGATCTGCGAATCGGGGTGTGGATACCCCTGTGGATAAGCCCATGCAGTCTGTTCCAGCAGCGCATTTTGCGACAACAGGGCCTGCGTGGGACAATGCTGCCTCCCGGGATGGCATCCGTTCGACCTGTAGTCCTGGCTTGGATTCGACTGGCGTGACTTGCCGGATTAGGCCAACCGTCGTTTCACGTGTTGCTCATCTGCAGAAAGTAACAGCACAAGTCCGTCAGGTTACAGACCTCGCATCGTGGCCTGCGCGCCTGGCAGACGGTTCGACCGTGCTCGATGAAGTTCAGATGTCCCGTGTAGTACAGTTCCTCCGGCAGTAGTTGCTCGAGGAGTTCGTGGGCTTTCTCCCGCGATGTCTTGTCGGGGATGAGTCCCAGCCTGCGGGTGACGCGATGGACGTGCGTGTCCACTGGGAACGCTGGTCGTCCCATCGAGAAGAGGAGCACGATCGAAGCCGTTTTCGGTCCAACGCCGTTCAGGCTCAGCAACCACGCTTCTTCCAGTGGCCACGTGCGCAGGAACTCAAGTGAGATCGTACCCTCGTGCTCGGTGATGGCTAGCAGGGCATCCTGTATGTGGGGCCCCTTGGTGGGGGCCAGGCCAGCAGGTGCGATCTCCCTGATCACGTCTGCTATGGGCGCGTCACGGACGGCCTCCCAGGTCTGGAAGCGCTGTCGTAGTTGCTGATAGGCGATGTCGCGATTGCGGTCGTTTGTGTTTTGACTCAGGATCGTGTTGACCAGCATGGCTACCGGGTCGTTGTCCATAGTTGGGTCGGGGCGCTGTTCTCCATAGATCGCCAGCAGCCGGCGATGGATCTCGAGCGCCTTCTCCCGCGTCCCGGTCCCGCAGTGCACTTGCTCGATGTCCCGTTCGGGTTGGTTCATATCCCATGCGCCATAGCGGCGCTGGCTCGCCGAATCCATTCCTTTTCGGCCTCGAAGGTCAAACACTCCACGGCCTCATCCAGCTCTACCCAGGCGACGAAGAACTGCTGCTCATCGGGGCTGGGACGCTGGATCTGATCCGGCGAGAGGCAGCGCATCAGGAAGTAGCGCTCAACCCTGCGGATCGTCCTGTCACCGAGCAGGAACGTGACAAGCTGCTCGCCAAGGTCAGCCAGGAATTCCAGATCGCCATACCCGGTCTCTTCGCGCACTTCTCTGAGTGCTGCGGACTCGGGGGTCTCTTCGGCCTCGATGTGGCCTTTGGGCAGCCGGACCTCGTCTCTACCAGGTCGAATGAGCAATAGCACCTCGTGGCCGTCCTGACTCACCACAACCCCGCCCGCAGCTTCATACGTCGTCGTGCTGTCTGTGATTGGCATACCTCTCCTCGTTGCTCTCATCCGCCAAGTAGGCGTCGGTTCATCTCCTGCACCGCGGCCGTGTGGTCGCTGAGATCCTCCATCAGTCGCCCTGCATCACCACTATATCGCATCCGGCGGGCGAGGAAGGCGATGGCATCGCTGTCGAGTGTCGGTACGGTCAGGTCCCTGGCGTTACCCCGCACCATCCGCAGGCCGTCGATCAACCATCGCAAAAACGTATATGCCTTTCGGAGGCGGACATAGTCGTCATTGGCAAGGAGGCCCACGTCTGCCAGGGCGTGCATCGCCTCCCGGATGTTGGTTGTCCGCAGCGACGCATGCCGGGCGCCGTTGGTGATCTGCAGCCCCTGGATGAGATACTCCACATCGACGAGGCCCCCGGGGCTGAACTTGGCGTTGAAAGTCCCTCCCGAAACCAGGTGTCGCATCTGGCGTTCCCGCATCGCTCGCATCGCGGAGACATCGAAGGCTCCCTCTGCGTAGATGAGCTCGTCTCGAAGTGCAACGATGGTCTTACCGAGCCCATGGTTGCCGGCGATGGGGCGGAGTTTGACCAGGGCCTGCCTCTCATAGGGCCATGCAGGCCCGCCGGGCGCGAAGTAGCGCCGGAAGGAGTCCTGTGACACGGCGAGGCTGCCCGCCTTGCCATAGGGACGTAGCTGCAGATCGACCTGGAAGATACCTTCGCGTCTGGCCTCAATCGATTGGATGAAGAGCGCTACGAGTCGCTCGTAGAACTCTGCGGTACTGATGACCAGCGGGCCGGAGGTGTCGCCGTTGCCGTTGTAGATGAACATCAACTCAATGTCTGAAGCGAACCCGAGCTCGCGACCGCCACACTTTCCCAGTGCGCAGACGGTCATCTCGCTGATAGCGCCGCTTTCGAGACGTGGTGTCCCGTACTGGGCGCGGAGGTCCTCGTGGCATAGGTGATAGGCAGCGTTGACGACGACCTCGGACAGCGCCGTGAGTTCTTCGGAGAAATCCCAGAATTCCTGGGTGTGACCCAGGATGTGGCGCATGTCGATGCGAAACATCTCACGGTCTTTGAAGGCATTGAGCGCCTCGCGCCACGAGGGCTCGGCTCCGTACGGGGGAAGCTGTGGACCGGCGTGTACGGCGGCCAGCGCGGCCTCGAGCTCGCTCTGCAGTTCGGACCGTGTCTTGCTGGTGTGGAGTGCATCGGTGTCGCGGACAATCGGGAACAGGTTAGCATGCTGCATGCGCAGGAAATCGTCCCAGAGGAACTCGCTGACCCCCAGCAGGTGAGCCAACCGCTTGAGCACTTCCGGGTTCTCGAGTGAGGCGAGCTCATCGGGCCAGTTCGGCTGGCGGAACAGGTCGTGCACGAACTCGCGAAAATGGAGCAGGGCCGTCTCCGGGTCAGGTGTGTGTGGCAGGAGGTGGGTGAAGTGTTTGATGAGCACGACCGCGGCGCGGAGCTCGCGTTGCCTTTCGGAGGACGTGATTTTCCGGCCGCTTGCGTCCGTGACGAACAGGGAATCGTGGGCACGGTCGCCAAATGACTCCACATGGACGCGGGCGATGTAGATGTGATGGAGCGCCAGCGCGTTGGTGAACTCATACAAGAACCCGATCGTATCCGGCGCAGTGATATGGAGTACCGTGTACTGCTCAGAGCTGGCGTTGTCGATCTCGATCTCGACGGGGTACAGGGTGGCATCACTGTCTGTGGGTGGGCTGATGGTCGAAGCCACGCGCCGGGCCAATAGCCGCGTAAGCTGGCCGTGGGCTTCCTGGCCTCGGCCAGCATCCATCCGCTTGAGCATTCCGTTCAGGTCCAGGGCATAGCGTTGCCAGGTGTCTGCTGTTGTGTCTCCGCGCATGGCTTGAATCGTGAAGGCATCCACGATCTTGCGTCGATCCGACCTTACCCAAGCTCCCGCCTCAACCCCTGACTCCGGCTCGTAGGTGAAGACATGACCCTCCTCGATGGAGCAGCTGTAAGCGAACAGCAATCCACAGATCAGCGAAAGCTCGCCAGGGTAGTCAAACCCAACAATCGTGATACGCCATCGCCCTTCGTCGAGCGAGATTGCTTCGACCTCAACCAGGTTGTCTGGCCCAAGCTGGTCAGCAAGCGCGGCATGGCGCCGGATTTCGTGGGCCGTGAATACCTCGGCGTAGGAGGCATCCATGCGCGAGATGTGCGTGTGACTCGGGTCCGGTGTTGGTGGCTCGGGCTGTGTTCCGACCGTTGGTTGCTCCCCCAGGTATTTCAGGTAGACCGAGCGGATTGCCGCGCGGTGCTGTTCGTAGCGCTCCAGGAAGTGCTCGCCCGCAGCCTTGCCGTTGAACTCCAGCCGGCGGCCCAACTGTGCTAATGCTTCGTCATCGTCGGGCAGGGTATGCGTCTGGCGGTAGTGCATCATCTGCAGGTGGTGTTCGACCGCGCGCAGGAAGATGTACCCGTCCGTCAGGATGCGGCCATCGCGGGGAGCAAGAAGCCCGGCGCCTGTTAACCGCGCCAATGCATCAAGCGTGTTGACGCTACGAACCTCGGGATAGCCCCCACCGTAGCTCAGTTGTAGATATTGGGTCACGAACTCGATGTCGCGTATTGAGCCCTCTCCGAGTTTGACCTCGCCCCACATCTGTCCCTCACGACGTAAATGGCTTTCGGTCAGGCGTTTCATCGTGCTGACGCTTGTCCGAGCGGCATCCGGAGTGACGGCATAGACGATGGGCATAGCCCTATCCAGGAAACGCTGCCCCAGTTCGTTGTCGCCCGCAATGACGCGTGCTTTGAGCAAGGCTTGCTTCTCCCACGTGCGGGCGTTCTGTTGGAGGTAGGACAGGTATCCCTCGAGCGAGGTGACCAGTGGTCCCGAGCGTCCCCAGGGGCGCAGGCGCATGTCCACCCGGTAGAGAAATCCCTCGTCGGTAACACGGGTCAACACGTCGATCAATCCCTGACCCACCTGGCGATACAGATCCGAGTTAGCGTCTGCAAGGAACAGCAGGTCGATGTCAGAGCTATAGTTGAGCTCACAGCCACCCAGCTTCCCCACAGCCAGAACTACAAACCCCTCGGGCGGATCCGCCCCGGCAACGTGGGTAGCGGCCAGTGCCAATGCTACCTTAACCAGCCCGTCCGCGAGCGTCGAGAGCTGGTTCGTGACTGCCGGCAGGTCCAGGAGGGCAAGTAGATCGCATACGCCGATGCGCAGCAGCTCCAAGCGCTGGAAGCGGCGCAGAAGGTTCAGCGCGTCCAGACCTGCGGCTCCTTTGCTGTCTACAATCTGCGGTGCGGGCAGGGAGTGAACGAGCGCCCGGGGTTCGACCAGGAGCCCGATCGCGTCCGGGTTGCGAAGGAGGATCTCGGTAAGGAACTGGCTTCCTGCAAACAGCTTGACGAGGATGTCCAGCGCACGCAGGTTGCGTGACAGCCACCGTACCTGCTCTCCCATGTCGGCGCTGCTCTGTAGGAAGCGTTCCAGGCAGACCAGGACGCGGTCCGGGTTTCCGGCCTCGGCAAGCATGGTGAGCAGATAGGGTAAGAGAGCCGCGAGGGCGTGAATCGCCCCGGAGCGTTGGGCGATGCGGTTGAGCCGGCGGTGGGTGGCTTCCCAGTCCGAAAAACCGATAGGTGCCAGCCAACGCTCTATGTCTTCGGCGCTCAGTTGCCCATAGAGCAGTTCGCGAGCTCCGTCGTAGACCTCAGGAATCATAGCCATCCGATCTCGGTGTGGTGATCAGCCCGTTTGTGGGCTGCATGCACTGCGTGCTAGCCGATTATAGGAAGCCGACGGGGGCCTGTCAAAGATGGCCCATTTGGGGCATAGACGGCAGGACCTCGGTTGCCTATCATGCTATCTGTGGGTGAGTAACGTGGCGGGCCAGCACTCTGGACCTGCTGAGCCGGAAAGGAGACTGACAATGTTGAAAACGGTTGCGGATGTGCTTGAGATGGGCAAGCATGTCGAGATGGTGGATATGCGGTTCACCGATCTCTTGGGAATGTGGCATCACTTCACGCTGCCAGCCCGGGAGCTGTCGGAGCAGTTGTTCGAGGAGGGGATGGGCTTCGATGGCTCTTCTATTCGGGCCTTCCAGGAGATCCACGAGTCAGACATGATCCTGATCCCGGACGCGGCGACGGCCTTTATGGACCAGATCTACGAGGTGCCGACACTGGTCATGATCTGCGACATCTACGACCCAGTCACGCTGCAGCCCTATACCCGAGACGCACGGTATGTGGCGCGGAAGGCGGAGGCCTATCTGAAGCAGACGGGCATCGCCGATATCAGCTACTGGGGCCCCGAGGCAGAATTCTTCCTCTTCGACACCGTGCGCTACGGCGCCTCGACCAACAGCGCCTTCCACTATATTGATAGCGCCGAAGCCTGGTGGAATAGCGGCGGTGAGGGCGGCAAGGGCGGTCAGATTGGCGCCAAGCAGGGATACTTTCCGGTACCGCCGACAGACACCAAGCAGGATGTCCGCAGCAAGATTGTGATGGCCCTGGAGGCAGCCGGTGTGCCTGTCGAGCTACACCACCATGAGGTCGCTACTGCGGGGCAGTCCGAGATCGATATGCGCTATGGGACGCTCGTCCGAATGGCCGATAGCGTTCAGATCTACAAGTACCTGGTCAAGAACGTTGCACGGCAGAATGGCTTGACCGCGACGTTCATGCCCAAGCCGCTGTTTGGTGATAACGGAAGTGGGATGCACGTGCACCAGAGTCTGTGGCGCGGCGAGAACAACGTCTTTTACGATGAGTCCGGATACGCCCAGCTCTCGGACACGGCGAAGTACTACATCGGTGGCCTGCTGGCCCACGCGCCTGCGCTCCTGGCGATTGTGGCGCCGACCACGAACTCCTATCGCCGGCTGGTGCCCGGATTTGAGGCACCCGTCAACCTGGCGTACTCACAGCGCAACCGGTCGGCCGTCTGCCGCATCCCGGTATACTCGAAGAGCCCCAAGGCCAAGCGCGTTGAGTTCCGCGCTCCGGACCCGGCGGCCAATCCCTACTTG
>JAKJAE010000099.1 GCA_022707665.1 Chloroflexota bacterium | reverse complement strand
ATTGACGGCTGGCCCAAGCACGATACCGACATCCTCGGCCTGTGCTTCTGCGGCGATCGCGGCACCGACGCGAGCGACCAGATCCCGATCCCACGTGGCGGCCAATCCAGCACCCGTTGGGAAACAGGTCGCTGGTGCGGTTGTGCCCTCGAAACCGGCCGTGTCACCGGATTGTTTGCGCAGTCCATGCGGGCCGTCGGCCATCATAGTCGATGGGATCCCCAATCGCTCGATAGCCTTGGTGCGCCACGCATCGAGCCCTGAACAGAGTGAAGCCTTCTCCTCCAGGGTCAGCTTGCCGACCAGTGCCTTGAGATCACGCGCCATCCTGCCCTCCCACTATGTCTAGTCACTAACTAAGCGCAGGCTCGCCCGCTATCGGCTACCCCATCGACCGGTTCTGCCCGGGCGATCTGTACAGCCTGGCCGGATCACCAGGGATTAGCGGCGGCCATCTCCCAGTCTTGTACCGAGGGCACCTCCACGGCACCGCCCGTGCTGAACAGCGACACGCCCAGGCTGTCGGGTTGCGTGGGATAGATGCAGCGCGTCACAGCCTGCCGGTCGTTAGCAAACACCTCGACGATCGAGCGGTCGATGAAGATATGCATCAGAAGGGTCTCGTCTGCGCCCAACTCGAACGGCCCCGCCTCCACGACCTTGGGTCCCTCGCCCAGGCTTGACCGGGTCGTGTCCACCTTCAGCTTCTTCACCACGGCATCATAGAAGATTCGGGTCTCCTCGGCGCGGTCCGGCGAGCAACACACCTTGATCCCGGCCTCGGTGGCGGTGCCCACGGCCATCTCCACAACCAACTCGAGGCTGTTGCCCCGGATCATCTCCAGGTCCACCTCGCTGTCAGCTGCGACCGTGAGATCGCGATAGTCTCTCGGATGCGTGCGCAGCAAGGCAAGCTCCTCGGGCGGTGCTATGCGCAACGTGTGGTCCTCGCCCAACCAGAGCACCCGTGGCAGGCTCAGCGTCCCGGACCACCCACTTGCCTCACGGGTTGCGGGCTCACGCCCGTCGAACACCCAGGCCCACATGATGCGCCGGCCCCTGTCGTCGAGCAGGCTCTCCGGCGCAAAGAAAGCGTTGTCGACCCAGGTCATCCGCCCGTGGGTCTCGGGAACAAAGCGCGCACCCTCGTAACGTCCGAGGTAATACTGGCACCCCAGATTGTGGCTGATGAACAGCAGCATATGGCGGTCGCCCAGCGGGAAGAAGTCGGGGCACATGTCATCCTCATCCGCCCGAGTCCACACCCGGCGCGATGCATAGAAGGGGCCAAGGTAGTCCCAGCGGGCCAGGTCGTCGGAAACGAAGAGATAGGCAGTGTCGCCCTTGTGCTCATCCAGGTCGCGCTCGATCCCGTATGCCCGCAGGACCAGCAGGTTCCCGGTGAGCATATAGTAGCGCCCTTCGTGGATCCAGATCGCCGAAGGGTCAGCTGCGCCATAGACCAGCCCGTGACCGTCTTCGTGGATGCCCAGCGACGTCTGGGGGATCACAGGATTGTGTGGGCTCTTGGTCCAGACAGCAAGGTCGGGATCGGTGCTCGTGGCGAGGCAGATGCCGGCGCTCTCCCCCAGTCCCCAATAGGTGATCGTAGGGACGCCGTCTCTGTCGATGAAGGCGCCCCCGCTAAAGATCCCCTCATCGACGCCGCCGGGCTCGAGAGACAGGCCGTGGTGGCGCCAGTGGATCAGATCGTGGCTGGAGATGTGGTGCCAGCAATGGCCCTCTTCGGTCTGCACGATCATATGAAGGTGGTAGCGCCCATTCCAGAAGAGTGCCCCGTTGGGATCAAACGGCGCACACACGCCCTCGGGCGTGACGACGTGGTAGAGGGGTCGGTACGGATCTGCGAGTAGCCTTGCGCGCAGCGCACGAGCGTGGTGAATCTCAGTAGCCAAGTTGCACCTCCAGCGAAGGTATGCGATCGGGCGGGCACGGGACAGTATACGCCGATTCCGCGCGGGCCGGCAAGACGCACTACCAGCCACCCCTCTTCGCTGGGCCCAGACACCTTGAGCAGGATGCTGAACCGCGGTCAACACCATCAGAGGGCCCCGTCCGAGCCCCCGAAGGCCCCGGAAAAGCCCGATCTAGGGCAGAAAGATGACAGGCTCCTTGCGCGCGCCGTGCTCAGAGGCTAACCAGCGTGCCGTCCTCAAAATGCCCTCATCCTCCATCACGCGCGCACCCGTAGGGCAGACCTTGATACAGGCGCTGCACAGGGTGCACGCCAAACCATCGGTCTCAACCGCATCGCCAACCTCGATGGCGCCGACGGGACATACGTCACCGCAGAGGCCGCAGAGTGTGCACAGATCAGGCAGCGTCGATGGCGCGACATCGCCCTCACGCATCCCTCGGCGATGAGGCCGGTTGCCCGGCACGACGAGCGGCACGAGATCCCTTGGATGCGTGACGCTTTCGAGCAGTGCGCGGGCGGACCGACCGAAAGCGTGCGCCTGCTCAAGGTCCTGGACGTCGGGGCGACCGGCGGCGATCGGCGCCTCTTTGGTCGAGTAGGAGTGTTCACCAATGAAAGCAGCTGCAGCCACGGGCACGAAACCAGACGCTACAACCAGGTCGGCTAGCTCGAGAAGGGCATCCTCGTAAGCTCGGTTGCCGTAGACGGCGACCAAAAGCGCCGGAGTGCCTCGGCCCTTTGCGGTGCGCAACCGCTCCACAGCCGTGGCTGCGACACGCCCCGCGTAGACAGGAACCCCGAATACTGCCACGTCGTCGGGCGCCACCGTGACCTTGATCCCTACCTTACGCCAGGTCAGATCAACGTCGGTGATCGCGCTGGCCCCAAGACCGGTGGCGATGGCCGACACTACTTTGTGAGTAGTGCGTGTCGGGGAATACGTCACGCAGGTAACTGCCCGCACTTCCATGGCGCCTCCAAGCTACCGGATCCAGAAGAAAGTGAAGCCTACTCGTACTTCAGCGCTTCGATCGGGCTCAGCCGCGCAGCGCGGCTGGCCGGATAGGCGCCCGAAATCGTGCCCACAAGAGCCGAGAAGACCAGGGCAAAGATCGGCAGCCAGATCGGGACGTGCGCAATCGAAGTCGTCGTGGAACCATACATGATCTGTTCCTGACTCTGGAGCATACTCTTGGCAACCAGGTTGGCCACGCCGCTCAGGATCCCACCCAGCACCACCCCACCGACGCCGCCGAGAAGGCCGATACCGCTAGCCTCGGCCAGGAAGACCACCATCACAGCCTGATTCGAGGCGCCGATGGCCTTCATCAGGCCGATCTCACGGGTGCGTTCCAGGATCGCCATCAGCATCGTATTCGCAATGCCGAAGGCCGCCACGAGCAGCGCAATCGCCCCAATGCCACCCAGGATGGCCTGCAAAGTGCGGAAATACTGGTTCAGCTGCTCGACCTGCTGGCGCTCGGACTGCACCATGTAACCCATCGCCGTAATCGCCTGTTCGGCCTCGAGCGTTGTGTTGCGATTGGTTGTCTCGACAACGAGCTCGTGGTAGCCATCGCGCTCTGGATCGCGGCGTTGCCCTGTCGCCCAACTGTTGTAAGCCACGACATCGCGAAAGGGAGCATAGATCGTGTAGTCGTGGCGCCATCCCACCAGCTCCAGGACGCCCGTGACCTGAAAACGAACCTGCTTCTCCGTCATGGAACCATCTTCACTCCACCGCTGCAGGTTCATGCGCACGACCTGGTTATAGAGGTCCGGCGTCGATGTACCGCCGGGACCACCACCCACGGCCATAACCTTTGGCCCGTAGGGTGACATCCCCTCCGGGTCGTAGAAGTTCTCGGGCACGCGACCGCCCATGACCACCTGACCACGGAGTAACTCGGTCGATCCCTGCTTCACAACTAGCTCCGACAGCATCTCCGGTTCGACACCGACGATCTGCCCCCAGCCACGAAGCCGCCCGAAGATCATCTCTCCCCCCATCTGCAGGTTCTCGATGGGGTAGACGTCCTTGACACTGGGCAGGGCGCGTATCTCCTCGACGGCCGCGGCGTCCAGGCGTACCTGATCCTGCTGCGACGGGTCCCTTCCACCCCCTCCCACAGGCACTGCCTGGACCATTTCGTACTGCGGCATCGCGCTCACCCGTAACTGGGTCAGCGAACCGCCAGCCCCCAGGCTTTCAGTCGCCTGGCGTTGCAGTCCCACGCCCAGCGATACGAGGACGATGACCGCTGCCGTCCCGATCACAACGCCCAGTGCCGTCATGATCACGCGACCTTTCATCCGCCTCAGATTGCTGAAGACAAGTCGGGCCAGGTCTCGCAGGTCCACGTCGTCGCTCCCGTTAGCTCCCGAGACCGAGGAAGCCCTTGATCGCGCGCCAGACCTTTTGCATCGGCGTCTCGGGCATCTCTGGCATCTCCTCGCCCGGCCCGGGCATGCCCTCTTCACCGGGCATCGGGCCCTCACCCTCGATGATCTCGATCGACAGCGTCCGGCTAATGATCTGCGTCTGGTTGAAATCATCGCGATAGGCGATTTCCAGCACAAGGTCAGTCTGTCCGGCCTCGCGCGGCGTGGCCAGCAGGTCGACGGGGGCCGAACCGCCCGCATCCAGCGGACCGACGAAGGGCAGGCCCTGCACCTCGACGTCCATCAGTAAGCTCTGCGGCGTGATCTCGACAATATTGACGGCGGAACGTCCGACGTTAAGCAGTTCCAACGACAGCGGCATGGGCATCCCCGTCATCAGCATGCCCGGCGGTTGGTAGAAACTCGCCTGGAGCTCCGGGCGCTCACGAACGATCAGGCTCAGACGCTGCGTGTCCTTATGCCGTGCGGCGCGCGGGTCGTCGTACTGCAGCTCGATCGGCAGACTATGTGCGCGCGTCTCAGCGGAGCCATCCACGATGAGCTCTCGCGAGACCTCCACGGAGCCCCCAACTGGAATCTCCTCAATGAAGATGACGTTGCCGGCCTTGAGTGGGACGAACGGGGCAAGGCCCGCACCCCCTTCGCCGCCCAACGCCAGGGTGATGCGCAATGCTTCGCCGCCGCCGACATTGGACACGCGCATCGTCAACGTCATCGTGTCACCCGGCGCGATGAAATCCGGCGCCGTGCTGTAAGCATCGATCAGTAACTGCGGTTGCTTGACGAGGCTGGTGTTGATGTCGACGCCAATGCTTTGCTCTTCCGAGTAGCTACCGCCACTGTAGTCGCTGTATGCCAGGGACACGGGCATGCTCTGGCGCCCACCCTTATCGAGCGCCCCAAGGACCAGCGGCAAGGTGACGGTGACCACATCGTCGGTCTTCAGCAGGTCAGCGTAGACCGTGTCGCCACCCGAGGCAGGAATCGCCATCTCGGCCGACGCCGCTGTCGCAAACAGGTTGACTGCCGTCCGGCTACCGCGATTGGCCAACCGCAGCGTCAGCGAGAAGGGCTCACCCGGCACCAGGACCGGGGGAACGGTCTCCGAGTACTCAATGACGACCTTTGGCTTGCCCGTGACCTCACCACCAGTGCTCGCGCCGATGACCTCCACAGGAACCGTCGTCGGGAACTTGTAGTTGTTTCCCTCCCAGTCGTTGGCTTCCAGCATGACCTCCAGCTGGTGCACGCCGTTCCCCAGCGTGGCCGGGACGCGCATCTGCTGAGTAACGCTGGCTTTGGCATTGATGTGGAGCTGCCACAGCTGGTGGCTCTTCTCGCCCAGCGGCAGGAAGGCACCGCCCGAGAAAATGATCAGCGTGTTCTCGCCCGCCCGGCTGCCGTTGTTGTACACCTCGATGGCGACCGTGAACTCCTGTCCAGGCCTGACCTGCTGCGGTGTCACGGTGTAGTTGGACATCGTGAGGATCGGCTGACCCGGCTTCACCGTGGGCGGCTCCGTGGGGACCGCGGTTGGCTTGGGCGTCGGCGTCGGCGCGCTGATGCTCAGGACAGGAAAGCTGAGCTCGACTCGGTCGCCAGTTCCATCCCTCACGATCACGTTATAGGTACCCGCCGGGACAGAGGCAGGCACCTCGGCGCTGAGCGTCATTGTGTTCACGTAGGATGTGCTCAGGAGCCCGAAGCCGTCAAGTCGCACCACCGAATCCGTGGCAAACGCCGTGCCATCAGGGGCATAGACACTGAGCGTCCCCCCGACCGTCGCGATCATGGCAGTCGGCTCGATCCTACCGACCGCCGCAGCAGCGGGCACCGCCTGTGGCGCAGTCGCCGTTGGCGTCTGGGGCACGGCCTCCTGAGCGTATGCGGTCAAGGGGGCAAAGGCAAACCCCAGAGTCGTCAGACAGAGTATCAGGGCAACAACAGAGTATCGTCTCATGGCTCTACCTTCTGAGAATAACGATGGAGATTGTGGTCCACCGAGTCTGTGAGATGTCCGTCCAGCAGATGTAGCGACCTTGTCGCATAGTCGGTCACCGAGGGATCATGGGTAACGGCCACAATCGTTCGCCCTTCCTCCTGGTTTAGCTGCATCAGCAACTGCATGATCTCCGCGCCCGTTTTCGTATCGAGGTTCCCCGTGGGCTCGTCAGCGAGGATGATTCTCGGGTTGAGCGCCAGGGCGCGGGCGATGGCGACACGCTGCTGCTGACCTCCCGACAGTTCTGTCGGACGGTGTCGAACACGGTCGCCCAGACCTACACGCTCCAGCAATGCCAACGCACGCGGCTCCCGCTCGGCGACAGGAACCTGGGCAAACACCATGGGAAAGATGACGTTCTGTAGCGCCGTCATCGTCGGAATGAGAAAGAACGACTGAAACACGAACCCTATTTCGCTTCGCCGGTAGTCGGCAAGTGCGTTCTCATCGAGCCCCACGATCTCCTGTCCAGCGACCCAGATCTCCCCAGAAGTCGCACGGTCAAGTCCCCCCAGGAGGTAGAGCAGCGTCGACTTTCCAGACCCCGACGGGCCCATCACCGCGAGGAACTCGCCAGCGTCGACCGAGGCGGTGATGCCGTCAACGGCATGCACGACCTGATCGCCCATCGCAAATTCGCGGTGCAAGTCCTCGATGCGTATCAACGGTTCGGCGGACACTTGGCTGCCTTCATCAACACGAGCAACTGCACCTAGAAACGGATGCCCTGATTGAGGCCAGTGAGTGCGGGAATGAGGCTGATGAGCGTGAACACCAGCCAGATCACGAGCGTACCCAACAGTGCTTTCTTTCCTGACAGGTGCGACAGCGCAGCGACGCCAAGCACGATCAGGACCAGATTCCAGATCATGTAAACGTCGACGCGACCGAGAAATGCCGCCAGAACCTGATCTCCCCTCCCGGGCTGAATGGATTGCTGCCAGACGTTCGTGATCGGCGTTGGTGTCTTGTCGATCACCAGTCCCGAGAGCCCCTGGTTGTAGATTGCTGAACCCGTCACACCCATCGCCACGGCTTGCACGAAGTTCCGGATGACGTACGGAATCCATGTCCACGCCACAATCCCGAAGAAAGCGCCGAAACTCGCACGGTTCTGACCCAGAAAGGTGCTGGCCAGGTAGAGCAGCCCCGCCCAGATCAGCCAGGTCACGAGGGTTCCCAGCGTCCGCCCGCCAACGCCGATGGCCGTGCTCAACGAGAATGTCGAAGCCTGCGGCTCCATCGGTGGCGCGCCGTACATCATATCGCGTTCCGCCTCGGACAAGCTCTGGTAGTACTCAAGTTGCCGTTGGTAGCTCAGGCGGAGATCGGCCTTGCTGTAGGCGACCCCATGGGCCATCAACGCAACCACCATCAGGAGCGCCACGACCCACCACCACCGGCGCCGTGCGCCACTCAAGTAGACGAACGTCGACCTTGGCTTGAGTAAGACTCCGAGAAGCACGCGGAGAGGATTCCTCGGCTTCTGTGTATCCGCGTTGGTCTGTCCCATATCACCTCACACACTGCACGTTGTCAGGGAAAATGATAGTTACCGCCGTCGAAATGTCCACCCGAGAAACTACCAGGATGATGACCGGGTCGCTATCGCTATACTGACGACACGTCTCGCAAGTTTGTTCCTTCATGACTGCACCTTTTCGGACCCGAACGGATATGGGGACGCGCACCTCACCTGTAGAAATCCCCAGTAGGATCGGGCCCCCCATCATGATAGACTGATAGAATCACAGGAGAGTGCGCCAACCGGGAGGTCACCATGGCCACTGAGCGCTGCCGGACGGTGAGTCGACTCATAGTTCTGCTCATAGTGGGTCTCAGCATTGTGCCCCGGGCTTCTCAGGCAGCGCCGGTCCACCGCTGTGACCTCGTGATACTGGCGGATCCCACAGATCCCTTTTACCTCCTGGCCGAAGAGATCGCGGCAGCGGAGAACGCCCCCCTCGCCAGCGGCGTTCTAGAGGCGTTGGCGTGCTCCCCCGATGTCTTGCTGTGGATCGTATCTCCGGAGTTCCTGTCTGACGCGGCCATGATCGCATACGGGCAGGCAGTG
>JAKJAE010000098.1 GCA_022707665.1 Chloroflexota bacterium | reverse complement strand
CCGCTTCCGCGTCTATGCCGTAAGTGCGCAGTACACCGGCAATCCGTCTTCCACAGGGGCCGTAATGTACCTGGACAATGTGCGGGTGACGGGGTGCAGCGTTCCCGATGATCCGGTGTTGACCAAGACGTTTGCGCCCAACCCGATCGCGGTCGGGAGTGTCTCGCGGCTTACCTTTGCGCTCACCAACCCGAACCCCAACGTGCTCACCGGGGCAAGGTTCGCCGACAGCTTGCCGGCTGGTCTCGAGGTCGCCGATCCTCCTCACTCAACCACGACGTGCGCGGGCGCTATCAGCTGGGCGCCTGCGGCAGGCGACGGCGCCCTCACCTTTGCCGGCGGCAGCATCCCGGCGCTGGGATCGTGCACCGCCAGCGTCGATGTGGTGGCCCTCACGGGGGGCACCCACGTGAATACCAGCGGATTCGTCGCGACGGCGGAGACGGGCGTGAACGAGGCGGCGACCGGGTTCGCCACCGCCACGCTCACGGCGCTCCGCCCCCCTACGATTGCCAAAGCCTTCACGCCCGCTGCGGTCGCTCAGGATGGGGTGGCGACCCTGACCTTTATCATCGAGAACCCTAACGAGGACGATGCGCTGGCGGGCGTGACCTTCAGTGACGCGCTGCCCACCACGCCCGGGGCCATGGTCGTGGCTGACGAACCCGGCGTGCTGACCAGCGGGTGCGGCTCGGCGACCTTCGCGCCTGCGCCCGGGGCAGGAACGCTCACCTTCAGCAACGGCACCCTCGCGCCGGGCGGAACGTGCACAGTGCAGGTGCGGGTCACGGCTGCCGTGCCCGGCGACTACAGCAATACCACTTCTGCGGTGACGGCGGAGGTCGCCGGTGGCGATGATACCGCGACCGCTGCACTGACGGTCCGGTCGGCACGGCCCGGTCTGGCATTCACCAAGCAGATCGCGCGTGCCCAGGCGGGGCCGTGGCGCAGTTTCGTGGCCGTGGCTGCCGGCGCTGATGTCTGGTACCGGCTCACTGTGGAGAACACTGGCGACGTGCCGCTGACAGGCGTGGTGGTGAGCGACCCAGGGCTGGAATCCCTTGAGTGCAGTTGGGCCGATGGCGATGGTGCGCCGCTGGTGGCTCCCTTCGATCTGCCCGCGGCGGATGCCGATGAAGGACATCTCGCCACGTGCACCCTTGGGCCGGTGGTGGCTGAGCCTGGGGTGCACCCCAATCTCGCCATCGTGGGCAGCAGCGAGACTGACCCGGTCAGCGACATCGCCACGTATGCCACGACGGGGTTGACGCTCGATGCAACCGCTCTTCAGGCAACCTATGACAGCGTGGGCGACGTCCTCACCTATCGCTACGCCGTCACCAATAGCGGATCAGCGTCCCTGCTGGGACCGGTGATGGTGACCGATGCTCTGGTGACGGTGACGTGCCCGGCGGTGAGCACGGTGGGCGACCTCGACGACTACCTGGATCCAGGCGAGAGCATGGTCTGTAGCGCCAGCTACACCGTAGAGGCCGGCGATGTGGGGAGCGGGGCGAACGTGGTAGGGCTGGCGCGTGCGAGCGTCGAGGATGTCCCCTCCAACGAAGATGGCACCATCGTGGTCTACGATGCCTCGCCTACCGAGGTGAGTTACACCGCACTGAGCGCTCGGAATGCCGTTGTGGCGTTTCTGCCGGGCGTGCTGGCGGCCCTTGGCCTGGCAGTCGCTGTGGCGGATGAGCGTCGCCGGCCCCGATGACCTGAGAGGCGCCCTTGGGGCTCGCGGGCGCGGGTCGGTCAGACCGGTACCGGTCGGTCAGTGCCGGTGAAGGAAAGCGGTGGCGGCTGGCCTCAGGCCGGGCCGCGGAGGATCAGGTCCAGCCAGACCTATGGGGCCGGCTGGACCTGTGTTGCGTGCCACGACGGCGCTGCGCGCCTCACCCGACCAGGGTTCAAAGCTCGGTGGACTTGACGCACCCGCCCATCCGGGTCCATACTCCCGGGCAGGCTGTGCTTTCTCCTCCGAGCGCATCGCTGGCCCGCGCAGAGAGCGTGTGTGGGATGCCATCGACCTTCCTGGGGACGACGCACGGCCCATCCGGCCGCCGGCCCAGGGTCGCGGCTGCTCTTGCAGGAGGTGCCATGCTTTCGAACGCTGTGACCGAGGCCCTGGTGGTCCGTGCTTCGATCCGCAAGTACACGGACCAGGTTCCCACCGACGCGGAGGTGGAGACGCTCGTGCGCGCTGGGCAGCAGGCGCCCTTCGCCTACCAGATGGGCAGCCTGTTGCTCTCGCGCGATCGCGTCCACAACCCGTTTCACGCCCCGCTCTACTTCATTGTCTGCGTCGACGCGCATCGCCACGAGATCGTGATGCGCCGGCGCGGGTGGACGGTGGTGCAGAACGACCTGTCGCTGCTGCTCTTTGGCATCCAGGATGCCACGCTGATGGCCGAGAACCTGGTGATCGCGGCGGAGAGCCTGGGGATGGGGAGCTGCTTCCTGGGCGGCGTGCCCTACGACGCGGCCAAGATCGTGAAACGCTACAAGCTGCCGAAGCGGGTCTTTCCTTTGGTGGGGCTCACGGTAGGCTTCCCAGCCGAGACCCCGCCGCCGCGTCCGCGCTATCCGCTGGACTTCGCGTGCTTCGAGGGCACCTACCCGGAGTTCACCGACGAGCAGATCGCGCGCGCGATGGCCGTGATGGACGAGGGGTACTTGGCGCAGGACTACTACCGCAAGGCCCACGCCAAGATCCGGCTGGAGGGCGGTCGTGAGGAGAGCTTCACGTACGACACCTATAGCTGGACGGAGCACATCTCGCGCAAGGCCGGGCAGTGGCTCGCCGACCCGACCGAGATTCTGGATGCGTTCGAGGCATGCGGATTCGTCATCCCGGCGAGAGGCGATCAAGATGAGGATGCGTAGCCGTCCCTCTGGCGTTCTCCCTGTCTGCAGTTGTGCTAGGGGATCAGCCGGGGCGGCCCCTGGCGAGCCGATGTCATCGATGTTGAGGGACCTGTGAAGATCGGGCTCGTGCAGATGGTCTGTGAGAAGGGCGCGCTTCGCGCGAACCTGGCGCAGATGGCGGCGCTCTACGCTGCCTCGGTGGCGCGCGATGTCGACATTGTGGGTTTCCCCGAGGCGAACCTGACGGGTTTCATCGATCCCGGGCGCAGGCCCGGTGCCGTGTTGCGGCTCGACGACGCCGAGGTGCGGGAGGCCGTGGCGCTGACGCGGGGCCACGCCACCACGCTGCTGTTCGGGCTCATCGCGGCGCATCCGACAGGGGGCAAGCCGCTGATCGCGCATGTTGCGGCGCGCGATGGTCGCGTGCTGGGCATCTACCGGAAGCGGACGATCGTTGACGAGGAGGTGGCGTGGTTCTCGCCGGGGGGACCGGTGATGGCCTTCCAACACGATGGGATCACGTGTGGTATCGCGATCTGTGCCGACATCAGCAACCGCGGCGTCTTCGAGGATCTGCGCGCGGAGGGTGCGCAGATCGTCTTCGAGCTGGCGGCGCCGGGCCTCTATGGGGCACAGGAGACGCGCGACTGGCGATCGGGCTTCGCATGGTGGGAGGGCGAGTGCCAGAGGTACCTGGCGCCCACTGCGCGCGAGCTGGGGCTGTGGATCGCGGTGGCGACACAGGCCGGGAGGATGGCGGATGAGGACTTTCCCGGCGGGGCCTATCTGTTCTCGCCGGCTGGGGAGCGGGTCTTCGCGTCGTCCGATGGGGCGCCGGGGGTGGTGTGGCTGACGCTGGCGATGTGAGGTGCCGCTCGGGGGGCATGGTGCAGACCCCCCCCTTTTGTGTTTTCCCCCCGCCCGCCGACGCGCGGGGGGAAAAGCAGAGGCGGCGCGGACGTGGGCATGTGGTGAACCCGCTGCCGGTTGTGTGGCACAGTGCCGTGAGGGAGATTGCCGATGAGCAGTGAGATGGGGTTCAGAGTGATGATCCTGCTGGGCGGACTGGGTGTAGGAGCGATTCGGGGCTACTACCAATCGAAGGTGCTCTCGGAGCGAGAGCGGACCCAGGAGACGGGGCGCCGCTGGCGCCTGGTGCCCATCGCCCTCGCGGCGCTCGTGAACATTGTCTTCGGTGTTGCCTTCATCGTGGCGCCGAGAGCCTGGGCGTGGTCCTACGTCCGTTACCCACTGTGGATGAGGGCTCTGGGGACGGTGGTCCTTGGGGCAGGCGTGGCCCTGCTTTGGTGGTCACACGCCCATCTCGGGAAGAGCTTTCACTCCCTTGTCGTGCGAAAAGAGGAACAGGTGCTGGTGGAGAGCGGTCCGTACCGGTGGGTGCGTCATCCCATCTACACGGCGTACCTGTTCAGCTACATCGGAACCGGGCTGGTGGCCTCCAGTTGGGTGCTCACGTTCGTGTCGGGAGCGTTGTTCGCCCTCGGCGCGGCCTTGCGCATCCCGGAGGAAGAGGCGGTGATGGTGGCGCAGTTCGGCGATGCCTACCGGGCGTTGATGGCGCGGACGGGTCGGCTTCTTCCGCGACTGGGCGGAGGGGGCGGCACCAGGGCCTGAAGGCAATGCGCGGGCTGGTGGGCCGAATATGGGTGGTCGTTCCCTCGGCGCTGGTTAATTTGCCCTTCACCGCGTTGGATGTTGAGGGCCGTCTTTGAGCGGGACTTGGTCTGCCCTACGTTCCCCGGGCGCACGGATGGAAACGTTTGACGGACGCTGGGCCCTTCGTAGAATGCTCTCATGAACTAGCGATCGGCGCATACACGGAGGGCTGTTCCCATGCAGACACTGCTCGGAAAGCACTGGCATCATCTCCCGGTACCAGACGTCCTGGAACTCCTGGAGAGCAACCTCGAGAAGGGGCTGGACATCTTCGAGGTCCAGCACCGTCAGGGTCGCTTCGGCCCCAACGTGCTGACGCCCCGGCGCGGCTAGAGTCCCCTGGCGCGACTGCTCGCACAGTTCGCCAACCCGCTGATCCTGATCCTGCTGGCGTCGAGTGTGATCACGGCTGTGGTCAAGGGACCCGTGGACGCCATCATCATCCTCGTCGTCGTCCTCCTTAACGCGGCTATCGGCTATGTCCAGGAGTCCAAAGCCGAGAAGGCGATTGAGGCCCTGGCGCAGGCGATGAGCGCCGAGGCTACCGTGATCCGGGCCGGTGAGCGAGTGCGTCTGCCAGCGAAGGCGTTGGTGCCCGGTGACATTGTCTTCCTGCAGGCGGGTGACAAGGTGCCGGCAGACCTGCGCCTGCTGCGGTCGCGTGATCTGCAGGTGGCCGAGGCTGCACTGACCGGGGAGTCGGCGCCGATTCGCAAGGATGCCGCAGTGGACCTGCCGGTCGACGTGGTCCTGGCCGAGCGGAGCACCATGGCCTATGCCTCGACGTTGGTGACCTATGGGCAGGCGACCGGCATCGTCATCGCGACGGGCGACGCCACCGAGGTGGGGCGCATCTCGCAGCTGATCTCCGAGGCGCAGGAACTGCAGACGCCGTTGACCCGCAGGATTGCAGAGTTCAGCCGGCTCGTGATGTATGCGGTGCTGGGGCTGGCTGCGGTCACGTTCGTCGTCGGATTACTGCGAGGCCAGTCTGCCGCGGATACCTTCGGCGCCGCCATTGCGCTGACCGTGGCCATGATTCCGGAAGGACTTCCTGCCGCGCTGACGGTGACGCTGGCGATTGGCGTCTCCCGGATGGCTCAGCGGCGCGCCATCATCCGGAAGCTGCCGGCTGTCGAAACGTTGGGCAGCGTCACCGTGATCTGCTCTGACAAGACCGGTACGCTGACGCAGAACCAGATGACGACGCAGCGCATTGTAGCCGGTGGGCGCGCCTACACGGTCAGCGGCGGCGGCTACGACCCGGCGGGGGAAATCCTGGATGCCGACGGTGTTCGGGCGATCGCTGTCAGTGGCGGTGCCCTTTGGGAATGCCTGGTGGCGGGGGCCCTGTGCAACGACAGTGACGTGATCCTGCAAGATGGGCAGTGGAAGGCCCAGGGCGATCCCACCGAGGTGGCCATGCTTGTGGCAGTGCGCAAGGCCGGCCTGGAGCTGGCGGCCCTGCAGGCGCAGCTGCCCCGCCTGGACGCCATCCCGTTCGACTCGCAGCACCAGTATATGGCAACACTGCACGCGGTACCTGGCGTCGGGCCGGACGCCGAGCGGTGCGTCTACGTCAAGGGTGGGGTTGAGGTCACGCTCGAGCGTTGCGTGACAGCGATCGATGCCGATGGCCACGCGGTTGCGCTCGACATCGAAGCGATTCGCGGTGAGGCCGACCGGATGGCTGCGCTTGGGCTACGAGTCCTGGCCTTTGCACGCGGTACGCTGCCGCCTGCGACGACGTCGGTTGGGCACGCGGACGTCGCGTCGGGCCTGACCTTTCTTGGCCTACAGGCTATCATCGACCCACCGCGTGAGGAGGTCATCCCGGCGATCCGGGCCTGCCAGGAGGCCGGTATCCGCGTCAAGATGATCACGGGAGACCACGCCCTGACCGCGGCTGCGATCGCAACGGCCATTGGGCTAGCGCAGCCCTGTGGCGACGGCTCCCCGTCGGAGGGCTGCGTGCTGACCGGTCGCGACCTCGCGGGCTTCAGCGACGCGGCGCTCGCATCGGTCGTGGATGATGTGGCGGTCTATGCCCGTGTCTCTCCCGAGCAGAAGCTGCGCCTCGTCGAGGCCTTGCAGCTGCGAGGCCACGTGGTGGCGATGACGGGTGATGGCGTGAACGATGGGCCGGCGCTCAAGCAAGCCAACTTCGGCATCGCGATGGGCATTACGGGTACAGAGGTGGCCAAAGAGGCTGCCGACATGGTCCTGACCGATGACAACTTCGCGACGATCGAGGCTGCCGTCGAGGAGGGGAGGGGGGTCTTCGACAACCTGACCAAGATCATCATCTGGGTTCTGCCCACCAACGTGGGCCAGGGCCTGATCCTGCTGCTGGCTGTCGTCCTGGGCATCGCGCTGCCCATCCTTCCCGCGCACGTCCTGTGGGTCAACACGGTCGCCGCTGGCATTCTCGGGTTGGTGCTCGCCCTGGAAGCCAAGGAGCCGGGCATCATGCAGCGTCCTCCGCGTGCTCCCAACGCGCCGATCCTCTCTCGGGCGCTGATCCAACGCGTTGTCCTGGTCGGGGTATGCATCCTGTTGGGTGCCTTTGGTCTCTTCGAATTGGCGGTGCTTACGGGGATCGATGTGGCCCAGGCGCGGACGATCGCGGTGAACGCCGTGGTGATGATCGAGGTGTTCTACCTGTTCAACTGCCGCTCCCTATCACAGTCGATGGTCCACGTGGGTCTCTTCAGTAACCCCTGGGTGTTGGCCGGCGTCGTGGTCATGGTGCTGTTGCAGCTCCTCTTTACCTACGCACCGTTTATGAACCGGCTGTTCGAAACCGCGCCCATTGACTGGGTAGACTGGGCGCGTGTGCTGGGCGTCAGTGTCCTCACCTATTGGGTCGTCGAGCTCGAGAAATCGCTCCGCCGGAGGCGAGAGGAGCGCTGAGCAAGGCGGTGTGGGCGCAGCCGGCCCGGGCCTGATCCGCCTGGCCGGGAGACGCGTAAGGGATCTACACGTGAGCGTTGGGTCGTTCACGGACAAGTAGGATCGACCGTCTGAGGTGCAAGTGCGAGAGGCGATCGGGCCGCTGCTCGAGGCTTGGGACGGGCTCGTGGCCGCCCTGCGCGAGACCTACGCGCCCGACGAGGACTTCGCCTTCATGGTCGGCAAGACCTATGGGTGGGCGTTGCGGGACGCAGAGGGCAGGGACAAGCTCTGCCCCTACAGGACGCACCCGGATCCGACGTAGGGGCACCCCTTGTGGGTGCCCGTGTCGGGGAACATCACCAAGGAGGCATAGGATGACTGATGCGAACGATTGGGCGGCGCTGCGTATGACGGAGATCCCGCTCTGGGACGGCGCGGCGCCGGGCTCGGAGGACTGGCAACAGGTGGAGGGTGAGGGCCTGATTGACGGCAGGCTGCGCGTGGTGCGCAACGTCGTGCGGCCTACGCTGACCCCTTTCCTGCCCGAGGCGCCCACCGGGACGGCCGTGATTGTGGCGCCCGGCGGGGCATTCCATTTTCTGGCGTGGGGCTACGAGGGGATCGACGTGGCGCGCTGGCTGGCGGCACGCGGCATCGCCGCGTTCGTCCTCAAGTACCGCCTGATCGCCACTGACGACACCTTCCCGGCGGACATGCACGCCCGCATGCGCGTGAGCGACCACGAGTCGTGGCTGGCGCCCGTGGCTCCCCTGATCCGGGCCGATGCACTCCAGGCGATCCGGGTGGTGCGTGCGCACGCGACCGAGTGGGCCATCGATCCGCATCGTGTGGGCATCATGGGCTTCTCCGCTGGTGGGACCGTCACGTCGCTCGCCACGCTGCACTACGATGCCGGGAGCCGGCCCGACTTCGCCGCGCCGATCTATGGCGCCGGCGCCCCGGGCGAGGTGCCGGAGGATGCCCCGCCGCTGTTCATCGCCGTGGTCAACGACGACGG
>JAKJAE010000097.1 GCA_022707665.1 Chloroflexota bacterium | reverse complement strand
GCGTCCATGCCGGGTGAACCAGCGGTTAGCGGTGCGATAACGGCACCTTTGCCTGGCACCATTGTTGCTCTGTCGGTCAGCTCCGGCGACCGCATCGATGTGGGGCAGGAGCTCTGTGTCCTTGAGGCCATGAAGATGAACAACCCGATCCGCTCGCTCCGGTCGGGCGTGGTCACGGAGGTATCAGTCAGCGTCGGTCAGCAGGTCCAGCACGGACAAACCCTGATGCTGATTGCAGAGGGATAGCATGGCTGCATATGGCCCTACAGCCCACGCCTCGCCGTTGGCAAGCCAGCTCGAGGTGCGAACCCGCGATCTGAACTGGACGCTGGCGAACTACGCTTTCGTCGCCAATGTGACTGCACTGGCGTCCGAATGTGACATCGCTCACTCTCCGACGATGTCGGTAGCGAGTTGCCGCATATCCCCAACGCTGGGTTTGACGTTTGTGGGAGACTCAGCGGAGTTGCTGGCGACCTATGCTGCCTTCCTGGCCGATCCGGGCAGCGAAGTGCTGCTCATGGTCAATGAAGAACAGCGCGCGATTGCCGAGCGTGCGTTCTCGATTATCTCGGTCACGCCACGTTGCCAAATGGTGTACCGGCGCACGCCAGGTGACCTCTCGCAGCTTGCGCGCACGTCCTCCGAAGGGATGCGCGCCCGGCACGTCGAGGCGCTGGCCGATGGCGACCTGGTGGCGGCTCAGGCACTGGCCGAAGCAGAGGCCGTTCCCTGTCCGCTGTCGGTCGGAGGGGAGCCGTTTCAACAGGGGCCCGCCTATGGCGTCTGGGACCGGCGCAGGCTGATCGCGATGGGCCTCACTTCCGTGTGCTTGCCCGGCGCTGCACAGATCAACACGATCGTAACCCGCAAGGAGTTCCGCCGTCAGGGTTATGCGACTGCGATCGTGACCGCGCTTGTTCAGGCTCATAGCGCACAGGGCCGTAGTGTTTTCACGATCATTGATCAGGATAACCAGGTCGGACTTGCCTTTCTCGAGAAGCTCGGGTTTGTGTGCGAACGTCCGATGTATACGATGCGCTGCTCGCTAAAGGGGGCGAATGGGGTGGAGTAGCTGTAAGCAGGGGCGGGTCCCTTAGCTGGAATCCTGCACGAAGGTAACCGGTCGTGGTAGAGGTATTGGTTCGAACAGAGCGGGTTTGACGAAGGAGCCGCGATGAACGGTGCGGATTTTGGTGGGCTGGCAGCCGGACTTGTGGAGCTTATCCACAACTGGCCGACCCTGATCATGATGGCGGTGGGTGCGCTCCTCATCTACTTGGCCATCGCCAGGGAATATGAGCCGGTCCTGTTGTTGCCTATCGGCATCGGCTGCATCATCGGAAACCTCCCCCTTTCAGCGATGGTCGATCCCGCCGAACAGGGCATGCTTGCGGTGCTTAAGAAGGCTACGATCGATAATGAGCTCCTTCCGCTGCTGATCTTCATCGGCGTCGGGGCAATGATGGATTTCCGCCCCCTTCTGGCGCAACCCCTTTTCGCACTTATGGGTGCCGCTGGTCAGTTTGGCATCTTCGGCACGCTGGCACTCGCTGTGCTTCTGGGGTTCCCGATGAATGAGGCTGCCAGCATCGGCATCATCGGTGCTATTGACGGTCCAACAAGTGTCTACGTGGCCAATCAGCTGGCTCCCCATATGCTCGGGGTGATTTCCGTCGTGGCCTACTCCTACATGAGCCTGGTGCCGATCATACAACCGCCTATTATGCGCCTGATGACGACGCGTGAAGAGCGTATGACTCGGATGGACTACGCCCCCCGTCCTGTCTCTCGGCGCGCTCTGATCATGTTCCCTGTGCTTGTGATGATTGCGGTAGGCATCTTGGTGCCCAAGGCTGCCCCATTGATCGCCGCGCTTATGCTGGGCAACCTGCTCAGGGAGTCGGAAGTAGTGCCACGACTTGTCCACGCTGCTGAGAACGAGATCATCAACGTCGCTACTCTCTTCCTTGGACTCATCATCGGCAGTACGATGACTGCAAGCAGCTTTCTGACGTGGAACACCCTCAAGATCCTGGTCTTGGGGCTTCTCGCATTCGGGTTGGATACCGCCGCTGGGCTGCTTTTCGGTAAGCTTCTCTACGCACTGTCTGGCAAGAGGATCAATCCCCTGATCGGCGCGGCGGGGATCAGCGCTTTTCCAATGGCGGGCAGACTTGTGCAGCGTGTTGCGCAGGAGGAGGATTTCTCAAACTTCGTTCTGATGCACGCAATGGGGGCCAATACTGCTGGACAGCTCGGATCGGTCATCGCAGGTGGCGTCTTACTCACGCTTGTCTTGCCACTCATCCACTGACGCCTCGCACCGCAGGGGAAGCGCAATTTGTACCGGCGGGACGCTTCCGCATAGCTGACGTTTTTGACTTGGGTCTTGTGCTCGTTCTCTCGCTCATATGTTACCGGAGGCCCTATGGCACGAGGTATGGTAGTCATCGATGTCGACCGCTGTAAGGGATGTGGCCTATGCACCCACGTCTGTCCATCCAATATCCTGGCGCTCTCGAGCGACACCCTCAACGCTCGTGGTTACCATCCGGTCATGGTAACCGATGCCGAGGCTTGCACCGGCTGTGCAATCTGTGCCACGATCTGTCCTGACGTCGTCTTCACTGTCTATCGGCGCCGGCGCGAGGCGCGCCAGACCGTGGGTGCCTGAGAGGAGTGACCGATGGCTGTACAACTGCTGAAGGGTAATGTGGCATTTGCTGAGGCCGCGGTACGTTACGGGCTGCAGGCGTACTTCGGCTATCCCATCACGCCCCAGAGCGAGGCGCTCGAACACCTCTCGGGTCGTATGCTCCAGGAGGGGCGCGTCTTCCTGCAGGCGGAGAGCGAGGTCGCCGCGATCAACATGGTCTATGGTGCGGCTTGCTGTGGCGTCCGCGTGATGACATCGACCTCTGGCCCAGGTTTCTCGCTGATGACAGAGGGCCTATCCTACATTGCCGGATCGGAGATCCCTGTGGTGGTCGTCGATATGATGCGCGGCGGCCCTGGTCTGGGCAATATCCAGCCGTCGCAGGCAGATTACTTCCTCATGACGAAGACCGCCGGGCATGGCGATTTCCACCCCATCGTCTTGGCACCTGCCAGCGTTCAGGAGCTTATCGATAGCATGGGCCTAGCCTTTGCGCTAGCGGAGAAATACCGGACATTGGTCATTGTTGCCGGCGACGGGAGCCTTGGCCAGATGATGGAGTCCGCGGAACTGCCACCGATGCAGCCGCTGCCCGAGCAACGTCCTGTCTGGGCCGTCACAGGCGCTAAGGGGCGTGAGCCGAATGTCATCACGTCGATGTACCTCGTCGCCGAGCACCTTGAGCAGGTGAATCTCCGACTTCAGGCAAAGCTGGCCGAGATCCGGAAACACGAAGTCCGCTTTGTCGAGTCTCAGACCGGCGATGCGGAGCTTCTACTTGTTGCCTATGGGACGTCGGGTCGTATCTGCACTAGTGTCTTGCGCCAGGCACGGCAGAACGGGCTTCCGGTTGGCCTGCTGCGGCCGCAGACGTTGTGGCCGTTTCCCGAGCAGCGCCTCCGCGAACTCGCCGAACAGGTCCGGGGCGTACTCGTTGTTGAGATGAGCGCCGGACAGATGCTAGAGGACGTCGAGCATGCCGTGCAGGGTCGCGTTCCCGTCCGTTTTCACGGCCGTACCGGTGGCATGATCCCTATGGTCGAAGATGTGCTCTCCGAGCTGCAGGCGCTTGCCTCTGATCTTGGGGTTACACCCTAGGGAGGCCTGGTCCAGGAGGTATCCCAATGTCACAATCAATCATTGCACCTGAGGAGATGGAGCTGGCCTACGCTTATCCAGCTTCGCTCACGCGAGCATACACGCACTATTGCCCTGGCTGTGTCCATGGGATTGTCCACCGGCTGGTTGCCGAAGTCATCGATGAGTTAGGCATCCGGGAAAGGGCAATCGGCGTTGCCCCAGTTGGCTGTGCCGTCTTGATCTACAATTACATCAATACCGACTTCGTTGAGGCTGCCCACGGCCGTGCCCCTGCCATGGCTACGGGCATCAAGCGCGTGAACCCTGACAATGTCGTCTTCACCTACCAGGGCGACGGTGATCTGGCGGCGATCGGTACGGCGGAGATCATCCACGCTGCTAACCGTGGCGAACGCATCACGACGGTGTTTATTAACAACGCGATCTACGGCATGACGGGGGGCCAGATGGCTCCGACTACGCTGCAAGGCATGGTCACCACGTCGACGCCGATGGGGCGTAATTGTCAGCTCGCAGGCTACCCCATACGAATGTCCGAGATCCTGGCCCAGACTGCCGGCGCTGTGTACGTGACGCGCGAAGCAGCACTTGACCTCGCCGGTATTCGCAAGACGAAGCGGGCCATCAAACGCGCGTTCCTCGCTCAGATGCATGGTCTCGGTTTCGCCTCGGTTGAAGTGCTCTCGACCTGTCCAACGAACTGGGGGATGGACCCATGGGCGGCTATGCAATGGGCCAAAGAGAATCTGGCGGCCTATTACCCCCTCGACACTTTCAAGATCACCGACGCGGTGAAAGCCCTACCGGCTTGACCTGACCAGGGAAATAAGGAGGGTCGGATGCGACACCAAGAGGCCATCTTCGCCGGGTTCGGAGGACAGGGAGTCCTGTTTGCGGGCCAGCTACTTGCCTATGCGGGTATGTCGGAAGGCCTTCATGTGACTTGGATCCCCTCATATGGTCCAGAAATGCGCGGTGGTACGGCCAACTGCACGGTCATCTTGTCCGAAGACGAGATCGGCGCGCCGGTCATCAGTCATCCTCTATCGGCTCTAGTCTTCAATGCGCCATCGATGGAGAAATACGCGCCGCTCGTCAAGCCTGGAGGCTTACTGCTGGTCAATTCATCGCTCATCGCAGCCAGAACGGCTCGCGAGGACCTGAGGGTTGTCTACATCCCTGCCAGCGATATCGCAACGGAACTGGGAAACATTCGCATCGCAAACATGGTGTTGCTGGGAGCCTATGTGACTGTCACAGGCATCGTCAGTCTGGATTCTGCCAAAGCGCAACTCGACGAGCATCTCTCCGACCGTCAGCGCAAGTGGCTGCAGCCCAATATCGAAGCACTTGACCGCGGTGCTACACTGGCGCGTTAGGCACTGAGACAACGCTCCAACGCCGTACCTCGACGTTCGTTGTATCCTGAGGCTATACCTCGATTACGTGCTTTCTGCCGGCGCCGCCCTTTGTGGGCTGTCTTTCGGGAGCCTCAATACCGCCAGCCCTGCCAGGACCATCGCGACTCCACCAGCCCAGAGTGGAGCACGGCGTGAGACCGTGTCGCTCAACCAACCACCAACGCTCGGCCCAACGGCACCCGCCAGCGCCACCGCCATCGCATCCAGCCCAAACGCCGTCCCGGCACGTCCCTCGGGTGCCATACGACCGATGTAGGCGCTGAGCACCGCGATTGTGCCACCTACGCCCAGGCCCAGGATGAACTGTGCCAAGACGAGCAGTGCGTAGGCAGGTGCTACTGCCTGGACGAAGAGTGCAACGGCACAGAGGAGGGCGCTCTCCAGAAGCAGCATTCGGCTATTGCCTCGATCGGCCCATCTCCCCACGAGCGGAGCCGCCACCGCACTGCTGATTCCGGAGATCGTCGATAGCAACCCCGACGCTGAGCCCAAAAGGGTGCTTGTCGGCATGAGGTCCTGGACGATAAGCGGTATCGTGGGGGCTGTGACGTTCAGGCCTACCCGAAGGGCAAATCGCAAACTCAGTACCAGCCCCAGCAAGGAACCGGCGACGATCGCGCCAATGTCCTTGCGCATCCGTGAAAAGAGAGTTCCCTGGAGCGCCTCTGGCGAAGGAGCAAAGTGCTCGCGAACCAGGAACAGAATCATGCTTCCGGCAATGAGAAGGTAGAGGCTGGTAACCCAGAACGTTGCTCGGTAGCCCAACGTGTCCGCCACAAATCCGCCGGTCGTGGGGCCAATGGCTTGACCAAGAAAGACCGCCAATTGCAGCTTGCCCAACGTCTCTCCCAGATGCTCGCGTGGCGTGTTGCTGACCACCAGTGCGGTCGCCGCCGTCACGGTGCCTGTCAGGGCTCCCTGAATCAGACGTAGTACTGCAAACTGCCAGACGTTCTGTGAGAGGCCTTGCAGACCAATGATGACCGCACCTCCGAACATCGCCCGCATCACCATGACCTTGCGTCCGTGGCGATCTCCCAACGCTCCCCATACCGGCCCTAGAACGCCCATACTGATTGATGAGATGGCGATCACAGCGCCGCTCCACCGCGCGATCAGGGCGTCATCCACGCCCAGATACTGGATGAAGTACGTGTAGATAGGGGCTGTCGATGAGAATCCCATGATGGCCAGGAATTCTGCCGCCCAGACAATCCATAGATTTCGTTTCCAGTTCTTGGTCAACGATCAGCTCTCCCTCTATGAGCTCGCGCGCGGCAGGGGAAGCGTCGCCCGGCGAGCCGGATTGGTGGACCTCCTTCAGGGTCCTGCCGTGCTATCCTGTTCATGGAATTGTTTCGACCTCGATTTCGGCCAACCGTACTGCATCTCCCTCTCCTGCCACGGCGAGGCGGACGCCGTCGATGAGGCCATACATTCCCACCTCGACCGTATATGGGCCTGGCGGCGCACCGGCATCGACGTGAATCAGGTAGGGGTCCTCGATGATCATCCCGGGCGCCCACAGGGTCGTTGCTGCTTGACCGCTCACCGGCTCATTGTCCTGCTGGCCCCAAAGGAAATTGCCGGTTCTGGCATTGTACGTCGTGCCCAGGAGGTGCGTGAAAACCTTGTATCGCGTGTCCTGCGTTGTTTCAGTGCGCCAGTATAGTGTCAGAGCCAACGTCTCACCAGCGGTGATCTTGGTCTGGGGTAGGGCGTAGCCGACAAGACTGATTGTCTCACCAAGCCGGTATGTGACGGGCGAAGCGCCGGGCGGCAGCGTCGAGCTACCGCTGGCAGCTTTTGGTAACAACGTGAGCCGGCCCACGGGTGTCGGCGGGTGTCCCGGCACGGTGACTTCCAGAGTATAGGATCCCCCGCCCAGGTCCGGAGTCAGTGGGATATCGACCTGGTTGCGGACGATGTTGGTCGCCGCTGTGACCTCCGGGATCGCAAAGCTCTGCCGCTGGGTCCCGCTGCTGAGCACCAACTCGGCTCCCACAGGCAGTGGGGGGATCCAGTAGAGCCCCAGGTGCACAGTATCCCCAGTGCCATAGCGCTTCTGGATGAGGGAGGCCCCCACAAGGCCATAGTCGCTGTCTATCCACGCTGGCGGTGCATAGCCGGGTACCACCATCTCCTGAATCTCAACGCGCTCCGGCGTTCGGGTGTAGAAGGTCAGCGAGACCTCGCCGCTGACCAGTGTCCGTGTGAATACGGAATGGGCTGCCAGCCACTGGGGGACGGCCTGGGCGGGGTCAGCCTGAAGTGATTCTGGCGTCGACACCAGCCACATTGCTGCTGTGCGTTCCCAGATTGGGAGAAGCAACGCCTCGGTGATGTCGGGGTCGCTTAACGTAGCGCCATAGGGCAAGTCGTTGCGCTCTCCCTGGTAGTGTGCGACGAAAACCGGCCAGTCGCGGTCGACATAGAGCAACACCGCCTCGTCAATGCGCCGGTGTGCCCTCAGCACCTCGGCGATCGTGGCATAGTCGTCACGACGCACTCTGCCCGGGTAGAACGAAGAAAGCCCGCTTACGGCGGCAACTACGGCGATCGTGGCAGTCCCACTGGCCATGACACGGCGCCACACGGGCCGGCCCGGCATCCCGCGTTTGAGTTCGGTAATGCCCCAGGCAAGCAGGGTGCTATAGCACGCCGACAACGGCAGCAGGTACCGTGGAACGAGAGGGCGTGAGAAGTGAAAGCGCAGACCCGGGAGCGAGATCACTGCGACCACTATTGGCGGCAGCAGGAGACCCGCGATCAGCATCACCAGTCCAGCATAGCGGTGAGATGTCCTTCGCCAGAAACGCCAGATCAGGGCGATGATGACCAGCCCCAGGCCGAGAAAGCTACCGACCGTCAGGAGCGCATGAGTTTCCAGATTCAGTGGGTCGCCGACTGCGAGGATCGTGCTGTAGAGCTGGACGAAGAAACCCAGGGTGAACGGTGTGTCGCTCGACCAACTGTGCATCCGTGGCAGCGCATACAGAGCCCAGGGCAGAAAGAGAGCTGCCGCTGCGATTTGCGCCGTGGCCCAGGCACGAATCCCTGCCGTGCCACGGCCAGCGCGCCTCCGCCGCAGCCAGAGGGCCAGGTAGCCCAGATTCGTCACGATGGGCACGGTGGCGGTCAGGTAGAGGGTGTACAGGCTCCCCGCTGTACATGCCACGTACAGGATCCAGGGCACCCACCTTGCCGTCGCGGTTTTGGTCGTGTTGGGCGTAGCAGAGCCAGCCCCGGAACTCTTCCACAACCACACAGCCGCCCAGAGCGAACCGGTTGCCAGAAGTGCTGCCAGTGCATACATCCGGATCTCCTGTGCCCACCAGATCGAAAACCTTGAGATGGTCAGGAGCAGGG
>JAKJAE010000096.1 GCA_022707665.1 Chloroflexota bacterium | reverse complement strand
GCGATCCGAGCCTCGAGGTCCTGCGCCGGCTTCCGGTCGTTGATGACGATGCTTCCGACGATGGTGCCGTCCTGGATGACGATCTTCTTGTAGGTGCCAGCGTCGTGATCCAACGCACGCACCTCAAGGTAGCTGTCGTTTTCGGGGTTCACGAGGCCCACTGAACTGACATCGATTCCGACAACTTTCAGAGTGGTTGAGGGTACCACAGCATCATACGTGAGTGGTTCGCCTGCCATATTCGCCGCAGCGATGCGGGCCTGGGCTTGCGCGATCGGCGCGATGGCCCAGGAATAGCCTTTGAAGGATGCCACATCGCCCGCGGCATAGATGTCTGGGGTGCTGGTGGCCATATGCTCGTCAACCACTATCCCACGCTCTACGGCGATGCCGGCGTCTTTGGCGATGCCCGCGCTGGGGCGAACCCCAGCAGCTACGACCACCGAATTGGCCCGGAACTGCCGACCGTCGACTAGGTGAGCGCCGGTCACGTGTTCGCCGCCGGTCAGGCCGTCGATCTGTGCACCGACGATGATGTTGATGCCCTGCGAGGTGACAAAGGACTGAAGCAGGCGGGCGCCGTCTTCATCGAGCTGGCGAGGCATCAGGCGTGGGAAATACTCCAGCACGGTGATGCTCGAGCAGAACCCGCGAAGGCCGCGAGCAAGCTCAAGGCCCAGCAGGCCGCCACCGACTACGATGATATCCTGGCACATGGTGGCCATCTTCTCCATCGCCAGCGTGTCTTCGAGTGTCCTCCAGGTGTAGATACCCTGTTTGTCCGCTCCCGGTAGCGGAGGGACGATGGGAACACTACCCATCGCGAGGAGCAGCCGGTCGTAGCCGATCTCGTCGCCGCCCTGGAGGACCACCGACTTGGCGTCGGGGAGCAGCCTGGCGGCTCTGGTTCCGAGCCGGACATCGATGCCACGCTCCTGGTACCAGGAAAGTGGCCGCCGGATCAGGCGCTCCAGAGATAGGTTGCCAGCAAGGAATTCCGTCAACTGTGGCCGGTAGTAGTAGGGGTACGTCTCATCCGATAGCACGATGACCTCGCCAAGCCCCCGCCGTGCCACATCCATCGCTGCAGATATACCTGCCACGCCCCCGCCAACGATAACTGAGCGCATATTGCTTTCCTTTCACCATCGAGCGTTGCCGGATGGGAGGGATTGTACAGCCAAAGAGAGACAGTACAATAGGGTTGACAAATAGAACATTAGTTCGTATCATGGAGTTGGAGAACCTATGGACGCGATTGAGAAGCTTCAGATCCTCGGGCCAGCCGCTGCCGATGAGTGTGCGGACGACGTTGCAGCAGACGGTCGACATTTGCTGGCACCACGAACCCCCAGGGACCTTGCCAAGTGTGTTTCGCACGCGACCCTACCCGGTGGTCGGCGGATCCCAATCCTGAAGACGCTCGTGTCATCGGCGTGTGAGAATGACTGCCGCTACTGCGCTTTTCGTTCGGGACGCGATGTGCGTCGTGCGACCTTCTCTGCCGACGAGTTGGCAAGGCTGAGTGACCAACTGTGGCGGCACGGCATCGTGAAGGGAATCTTCTTGAGCTCGGGCCTGGTGGGCGGTGGTATTCACACACAGGACAGCATCATCGCCACAGCGGAGTTGCTGCGACGCAAGTACCACTTCTCGGGCTACCTGCATGCCAAGATTATGCCGGGTGCCGACAAAGCTCAGGTGGCCGAGACTATGCGTTGGTCCGACCGAGTCTCGCTCAACCTGGAGGCGCCCAACGCCAACCGGCTGTCGACGCTTGCCCCCCGCAAAGGCTTCTCCGCCGATCTCCTGCAGCGCCTGCGGTGGGCGCACGAACTGGCAACCGGGGGCAGCAGTATCGGGCGGCGTCCAAGCCTGACGACGCAGTTTGTCGTTGGGGCCGTCGGCGAATCCGATCTGGAGTTGCTGCTAACTTCGTCCTACCTGTACCGCGAACTGGGGCTGGCACGGACCTACTTCAGTGGGTTCAACCCGGTGCCCGGCACACCTTTGGAGAATCAGCCGCCGATTCAGGCGCGTCGCGAGCACCGGCTCTACCAGGCATCGTTCCTGCTGCGCGACTATGCCTTTGACGTGGAGGAGTTGCCCTTTGGGAGTGAAGGAGACCTGCCACTTGACACGGACCCGAAGCTTGCCTGGGCACAGACCCATTTGCTCGAGAGCCCCGTCGAGGTTAACGCGGCCGAGCGTCACCTGCTGCTACGTGTCCCTGGTATCGGACCGACTACTGCAGATCGGATCGTCCAGGAGCGGCGCAAGGGTCGGCTCACTGACGTGAGCGATCTTCGCCGTCTTGGTATCGTTGTGCAGCGGGCCATGCCTTTCGTGCTACTCGATGGCCACACCGCGGCCCGTCAGCTCTCCTTCTGGACAGCCGGCACGCCCCTTGGCAGTTCCTGAGCCTTCCTTACGCATCCGTGTGGTGTGGTAGAATGGGTGAATTACGAAACGTTGGCAGACAAGGAGACAGCAGATGGCCCGTGAATTCGTGATCACCTTCCCCGGCGGTGCGCAGGTGGATGCAGCCAGCGAGGACTTCGTCATTCGAACCGATCAACCTGTGCGCGGGGGTGGGGCGGGGGCCTTCCCGACGCCCTTTGACCTGTTTCTGGCGTCGATGGGAACGTGCGCTGGCATCTACGTGCTGAGTTTCTGCCAGCAGCGGGGCGTGGCGGCTGAGGATGTGCGGCTCACGCAGGTGATTGAGATGGACCCGTCCACACATATGGTCAGTGAGGTGCGACTGACGATTCATGTCCCTGCCGACTTCCCCAGGAAATACGAGGCGGCCTTGATCCGCTCGGCTGAGCTGTGTGCTGTGAAGCGACATCTTGAGAATCCACCGGCCGTCGTTGTTCAGACGCAGTACGGGTAATCTGCATATCCCGGGAACCTGATCCCGGATTCTGATGAGGTTGTGCGTCGTAACGCGGTGGACTCTCACAAGGGTTCCGAGCGCCGGCGCAGCACCGCACACCTACCGGAACCCTTCGCAAGGTGCGGAAACCTTGCGAAGGGAAGCTCTGCACTCCCGTGACGGCGAAATGCGATCGCCCTGTCGCGGATCAGAATCCAGGACCTGTCACTTCCGTCCTACACAACAGGGGAACCCATCAAATGGGCTCCCCTGTTTGGACTCCGAGAGCAGTGTTCGGCGCTACAGGCTCAGATTGGTGAATGCAGCCAGGCCAGGGAACGTTGCCTGCGATCCGAGATCCTCTTCGATGCGCAGCAACTGGTTGTACTTGGCAACGCGATCGGACCGCGCCGGCGCCCCAGTCTTGATCTGACCCGTGTTCAGCGCGACCGCAAGGTCGGCGATTGTGGCGTCCTCGGTCTCGCCCGAGCGGTGTGAGGTGACGGCGGTCCAGCCATGCGCTTGGGCCATCCGGACCGCAGCGATCGTCTCGGTGAGAGTGCCGATCTGGTTGAGCTTGATGAGCACCGAATTGACCGCCTTCGCCTTGATGGCACGCTGGATGCGCTCCGTGTTGGTCACGAGGAGATCATCGCCCACGATCTGCAGTTTGTCGCCCAGGCGCGCGGTCATCATCGCGAACCCTTCCCAGTCATCTTCTGCCAGGCCATCCTCAATGCTGATGATCGGGTACTTCTCCACCCACGCGGTGTAGAAGTCGACCATCTCCTCGCTGGACAGGACGCGACCCTCTTTCTTCAGGTTGTACTTCCCATCCTCGTAGATCTCAGAGGCCGCAGGGTCCATGGCAATCCAGATATCCTTACCTGGCGCGTAGCCGGCTTTCTGGATGGCCTCAAGGATGACCTCGATGGCCTCTTCGTTGGTCTTGAGGCTGGGTGCAAAACCACCCTCATCGCCAATGCCCAGACCGTAGCCGCGGGCCTTGAGCACCGCTCGCAGTGCGTGGTACGTTTCAGTCCCCCACCGGAGTGCCTCGGCGAAGGTGGGGGCACCGACGGGCATCGCCATGAACTCCTGCAGGTCCGGTCCGTCGACGGCGTGTTTGCCGCCGTTGAGGATGTTCATCATCGGGATCGGGAGGACGTGTGCGTATGTGCCGCCAATGTACCGGTAGAGAGGCTGGCCCACGTAAGCCGCTGCGGCCTTGGCTACCGCGAGAGAGACGCCGAGGATGGCATTAGCGCCCAGTTTCGACTTGTTGGGTGTGCCGTCCAGGGACAGCATCATCTCGTCGATGCCCTTCTGGTCGGTGACTTCCCAACCGACGAGCTCCTCGGCGATGGTGTCATTGACGTTGTCAATGGCCTTCAAAACTCCCTTGCCCTGATAGCGGCTCTTGTCGCCATCACGCAGTTCGAGTGCTTCGTGGACGCCAGTGGATGCACCCGACGGCACGGCGGCCCGGCCGACACTTCCATCGACGACGGTAACCTCTACCTCGACAGTCGGATTGCCGCGAGAGTCGAGAACTTCGCGGGCGACGATATCTTCGATATACGACATAGTAACCTCCAGTGGATGACGATCCCTGATCCTTCGCAGTACCCTTATCGAACCTGATTCATCATACCTTAAAGGGCGCAGAGCGCAAGAAACATCGCGTGATAGAGCGCCCAAGCGTTGACAGTAACTGGCTGAAGCCTATACTATGTACGCACAATGCACATACGCGGCAACTGGCTGCCTGGGGCATACCAGGACGTCGTGCCGGTGGCCCGATGGCGATCAGCAAGGAGGTAACTGAATGAACCGACGACCTGGTGGTGAGCTTGCCACACGCCCATTGCATTTCATCTGGATCGCGGACTGTTCCGGGTCCATGAAGACCGACGGCAAGATCCAGTCGCTGAACGTTGCGATCCGCGAGGCGATTCCTCATATGCAGAAGGTGGCCGCCGAAAACCCCAACGCTCAAGTTCTGGTGCGGGCAATCAGATTCTCGA
This sequence comes from Chloroflexota bacterium, assembly GCA_022707665.1. Classification (GTDB taxonomy): domain Bacteria; phylum Chloroflexota; class Anaerolineae; order B4-G1; family SLSP01; genus PWVB01. The sequence continues at coordinate 3,666 of JAKJAE010000096.1, read as the reverse complement.
GCGGCGCCCAGTGGCACATTTCGCAGCCGACGCCCGTCGAGGATTTCAAGTGGGTGGATCTGCAGGCCGACGGCGTCACGGATATGGGCAAGGCTTTGTCCATGGTCGCTGAACAGCTCAAGATCCCGCCGATGACTGACCGCGCGCTGCCGCCGGTCCTCGTGCTTATCTCTGATGGTCAGCCCACTGACAGTTTTGAAAAAGGGCTCGCTGAACTGATGGACCAGCCCTGGGGCAAGAAGGCAGTCAGGATCGCCATCGCCATTGGTTCGGATGCTGACCACGACGTCCTTCAGAAGTTCATCGGTCACGTCGAGATCAAGCCGCTGCAGGCGAACAACCCTGAGTCGCTGGTCAACTACATCAAGTGGGTCTCCACGGCCGTGCTCAAGTCCGCGTCATCTCCGGCGAGTCAGTCCGCAGGCGCAGCCCCGACGACCAACGTACCGGTCCCGGCCGTACCCACGGTTGCTCCGGCTGGCGGAAGCGGAGGCCCAGTTACCGCGGACGACGTCTGGTAGTCCGTCGACCTGGACAAGAAGCTATGTCACAGGCGTCGGAATGGCGCGTCATAGGCGCGACCGTGCGCGGTGCGTCGCACGAGCGTGCGAATCTACCCAACCAGGATGCCATCCTCTGGTGGCCCGACGACCAGCACGGGCCACCGCTGATCCTCGTGGTGTCTGATGGCCATGGCAGTGATAAGAGCTTCCGCAGCGACATCGGCTCCCGTATCGCGGTGGAACGCACGCTGTCGCTGTTGCAGGAGCTCCTTCTGATCCAGCCCGCAGCACGCCATCTATCGGCAGTCAAGCGTGCGCTGGAGGAGCGCCTCCCGCCCCAGATCGTGAAGGAGTGGCGCGCGGCTGTCGATCGCCATCTCGCGGAGGCCCCGTTCACGGAGGCGGAGCTGGCACGCGTCGAGGCCAAGCGCGGGCCTTCCGGGCGCCAGGAGGTCCTCGATAGCCCGCGACTCGCCTATGGTGCTACGGTCGTCGCTGCGCTCGTCGCTGCCGACTATATTGCCTATCTGCAACTCGGAGACGGTGACATTCTGTCGGTCTCCGAGGACGGTGCTGTGGTGCGTCCCTTCGCGCACGACCCCCGGCTTATTGCCAATGAGACGACGTCTCTATGTATGGAGCACGCCGCGCGTGAGGTTCGGGTGCGCTTTGAGGCCGTCGTTGATCAAGGCCCCTCGCTAATTTTGCTTTCCACAGATGGCTACGCCAACTCTTTCATCAACGAAGAGGCCTTCCTCAAGGTGGGGTCGGACGTCTTCGAGATGCTCTGCCATGAGGGCGCCGAGGTCATTGCTGAGGGACTGCCGGGCTGGCTGGCACAGGCATCGGTGGCTGGTAGCGGCGATGACATCTCCGTGGGGATACTCTTCCAGAGTCATCTTGCGAACCCGGCGCGCGATGGGTCAGGGTCACGCGAGTACGCCGCTGATGACGCCGAGATCCTCGCTCTGGAGAGCGCTCCGACTGGGTCTGACCTCGCGCCCGCGCGTGCGGCGCAAGACGACGCGGAGATGCGAAGTCGATTCGTGGCACGGATCAAACAACGTGGTCCCAGCGAGCCAAGCAAGCGTGGTAGCCCCGATGATCTTGTGCCGCTCGACCATGAAGAGCCGGTAGATGCACCGGACGATCCCCCTGATAGGGCGTAGCTGTGCTGTGCGGCGGCCCGAGTCTGGCTTGGCAGTCCGGCTCAGTGTTCGGGCAGAGACGCGGCTGCCGACGCGTTCGATGCCCTGACGCTGCAACTCGGAGAGCCTCTTGAACGACGTTCCACGCCAGGTGCTTCTCCAGATCGTGCGTCAGTTTGGGCGGGACGTGCTCTATGACGCGCGGCGCTGCCGAGCACTCATGCTGGATCTGTGCGGCGGGCACAAGGCTGAGGTCAACCTTCTGGAGATGGCGCTGCGCGAGGAGGTTATACGTCACTACATTGCGTCCGTGCCCCACGTTCCGCGCGCTCTGGTTGTGGCAAGGTTGGTCCAGCGTCTGCGCGATGGGTACTATGTACCTGAAGAAGCTGCCCGGTGGGCGGTCACAGCCTGTATCGATGCGTATGAGGGGCTAACCGTCGCCAGCGAGAGTGGCGCTGAGACGCGCACACTGATCTCGGAGGTGCCGGCGCAGGTGTTCACCCGGCAGTGGTTGGATCCAGACAATTCCTGGGTCGAGCAGGGCGCGACGCCAGGAAGCATCAGCGTGGCGGGTGACGTCGAGAGCCGTATCGTCACTCGCACGGACAATGAGGGCCTGCGCCGCCTTGCGAGTGACCTTGCGTCCTTCGGCGGATCCATACAACACCTTGACTTGAGCTACGCTGCCCTCAGCGGCGAGGCATTGAGGCCGCTCGAGAGCCTCGGCGGGCTTCTGACGCTCGACCTGTCGAGAACGCAGTTGGATGATGGCGCCCTGGCCTCTGTGGCACGGCAGGATCAGCTTGTTGAGCTCAACCTCTGGGGGTGTTCCCGGATCACGGACGGTGGACTGCCTCACCTTGCTGCTCTGTCGAGGTTAGAGCGACTCGAGCTGGGACAGTGTGTGTCTGTCACGAATGCCGGAGTGGCGGTTCTGACGGCATTACCGAGACTGATAGCGTTGGGTCTGTCGGGAACGGGGATTAGTGACGACGGGCTCGCTCTGCTTCGCGGAGCCCCGGCGCTGCGGCGGCTCGATTTGGGACACACGGGTATCGTCGGCTCGGGACTCGCGGCCCTCGCGGAACTGAAGGGACTCTGGTCACTGAGCCTGTATGGCTGCGTTCATCTCCGACCCCATATGCTGGCCTCGCTCCGGTCGTTGCGCGCACTTTCATCGCTGAACCTGGGGAGGTGTGGGCTTCTTTCCGATCGCTCCATGGTCTATCTGCGTCCCTTGCGGACGCTGTCGGAGCTGAGCCTGGAAGGGCTCGCTGTAGGCGATCCCGGTATGATCTATCTGACCGAGCTTGTCGGGCTGGTGCTGTTGGACTTGAGCTGGACAAGGGTGGGCGATGCCGGAGTCGCCAGACTGAGTGCCCTGCGAGGGCTGCGGACGCTCGCTCTGGCTGGTACGCTGCTGACGGATGCCGGCCTGCAGTCGTTGGCAGCACTTCCGGGCCTGGCGGACCTCGACATCTCCGACACCCACGTGACCGATGCAGGCCTCAGGGCAGTAGGAATGCTGGACTCACTGGAGAGCCTGAACCTGGAAGGTACGGAGATCCATGACGCCGGCCTGGTGCACCTTGGTGAGTTGCAGCAGTTACGCAGGCTCTACCTCGGGCGCACGCAGGTGACGGATAAGGGGCTTGGCCTGCTCCAACGTGTCAGCGGTGTGACCCATGTGGATCTGGCCCTCTGTCCAAAGGTCACTGAGGAGGGCATACGAGGACTTCAGGAGGCTGGTGTGACGGTCTCTCATTAAGGAGACCGCATCCGAGGGTCAATCAGGAGGTTGAGATGCCAATGCTACGGGACGGCCAGGAGGTCCAGACGGTCACGTCTGGCCTCGTCTGTAAGGTCGAGGTTTTTATTGGAGGGGGCGGACAGGGCGAGGTCTATCGTGCACGCCTCGATGGTCAGGTTGTGGCGCTCAAGTGGTATTTCCCGGCGCAGGCGACGCCAGAGCAACGCAGCGCGCTTGAGGTGCTTGCCAGGAAGGGGCCGCC
>JAKJAE010000095.1:244-8690 GCA_022707665.1 Chloroflexota bacterium | reverse complement strand
CCTGACCAGAATTGCCCAGGTGCCCCTGCGCTACGTGCTCAAGGGACTGCTCGCACCGATCCCATTCATCGCGATTCTGGCCTTGCTCCAGGTATTCCTGACCCCACACCCGGATGCCACACCCCCGCTGTGGACGTGGGGTCCCTTGCGCATCTCGACGCCCGGTCTGGCCAACGGCGCACGCGTCTTGCTGCGCTTCCCCGCACTGATCCTTCTCCTTACCACCGCCTCGGCCTGCACCTCGACCCCTGAGATGGTGCGGGGCCTGGAGGCAGTGCTGCGTCCACTATCAAGGCTCAAGCTACCGGTTCAGGATCTGGTGCTGATGGTCCAGGTAGCCCTGCGATTCCTGCCGCTGCTTGCCCGTGAGGCAGAGCGTATCGCCAAGTCACAGGCTTCGCGCGGCGCCGTCTGGGGAACAGGGCGCGGTGGGCCCATACGACGCGTTCGCCAGGCGCTACCCATCCTCGTGCCGCTCTTCCTCGTCAGCCTCCAACGCGCCGAGAGCCTTGCCGTGGCGATGGATGCCCGCGGCTACCGCAGCTTCGGCGAGCGCACCTCACTCGTCACCCTTCAGTTCCGCTTCGCCGACGCCGCGGCTCTCCTGGCGTGCATCGCAGCCTGCACGGCGATCATGTCGTTCTAGCGCAGCCGTTCACAGATCCTCATACGCCCATCAAAGCATCTGGTAGAATGTCCGTAGTGCAACAGGAGGATTCTATGGTGGATGACCGGTCAGCAGCAGGCAGCGCCGACTACGAGCAACTGCACGAGGTCTACGGCGTCCATATCCGGTTGGCCCAGTATCCAATACTGGCGCCCAGAATCCGTGAGCTCATGCGGCGCGAGTTGTTCGAGAAGGGTATCATCACTGCGCAGGCGTTCGAGGCCGAGGTCCGGCAGAAGGCCGTGCTCTCCCAGCACCGTGAAGGTCTGGCCGACCCCTTTGGCCAGGAATCCGAACCCACCTGGAACGCGCGCCTGGCTGTGATCCGTGACCAACTCACCGACTTCTACTTCGCCTACAACTTCCCACCTGACCGTCTGAACGACGCGATCCAGCGCACCCTGACCGAGACCACGTCACCCGAAGAGCACGCGCTCATCCTCTCGTTCAACCCCGAGCTGGCCCCAATGGACCTGCTCTTCTCACAGGGACTGGCCTACGAGGCCCTCCCCCCTGAACAGCTCAGCCAGGCGCGCCACCACCTGCGTGAGATCATCGTCGTCCTCATCAAGAGCATGCTCAGCGACCAACTGGAGTTCGTCGGGATCGCAAAAGAGATCTTCTCCGTACGTGACCTCCAGGAGGTGCGGAAACACCTGATCGGTCGTGGCAAGATCGGAGGCAAGGCTGCAGGCCTCCTCCTGGCTCAGAAGATCCTGCAGGATGCAGCGAGCGAAAACGCGGCCGAACACGCCCTGGAACTCCATCGCCACGTCGAGATCCCGGACTCCTACTACATCGGTGCCGATGTCTTCTACGAGTTCCAGATGGTGAACGGTTTCACCCGCTATATGAACCAGAAGTACCGAACCGCCAGCGAGATCCAGACCGATTATCCAGGCATTCGCCAGGCTTATGTCGAGGGCCACTTCCCACCCGAGATCATCTTGAGCCTGCGCAGGCTCCTCGAGGAGGTAGGCAACGTCCCCCTGATCGTGCGCTCCTCCAGTCTTCTTGAGGTCCACTTTGGGGCGGCGCTGGCAGGAAAGTACGAAAGCGTCTTCTGCCCAAACCAGGGGACGGCACAAGAGAACCTCGACGCCCTGTTGCGAGCCGTGAGCAAGGTCTACGCCAGCACTCTGAGTCCCGATGCCCTGCTTTACCGCCAGAGGATGGGCCTCGTGGACTACGATGAGCGTATGGCAGTGCTCATTCAGAAAGTCGTGGGGACGCGCTACCGGCATTACCTCTTCCCTGCAATTGCTGGCGTCGGGTACAGCCGCAATCCATTCCGCTGGAACCCCAAGATCCGCCGGGATGATGGCTTCCTCAGGCTTGTCGCAGGGTTCGGCACGCGCGCTGTCGAGCGCGTTGCAAACGACTTCCCACGTATCGTCGCACTCAGTCACCCGGAGTTGCGTCCGCACGTGGGCTCCGACAGATTGCGCAAGTACGCGCAGCGCTACATCGACCTGCTGGACCTCGAGGATGGACAGCTCAAGACACTCCCTGCGAAGGAGGTCATCCAGGCCGACTATCCGGGGATACGCTACCTGGCATCGCTGGACAAAGGCGATTACATTGCCCCCATCATCGCACGGCTACCCCGCAACGAGAACGGCCGGCTGCTGCTAACCTTCGATCAACTGCTCAAGGACGCGGAGTTCATCGGTCTGATGCGCTCAATCCTCGAGAAACTCGAGCGCTTCCACAATTGGCCCGTGGACATCGAGTTCACCGTCGAGATTGGCCAGGGGTACCCGGATACCGACTACACCATCCATCTCCTCCAGTGCCGTCCTCAGATCAGCCACAAGGAACGCCTTGTGGTCGACATTCCCGACACGATTGCGGCGTCGGATCTCATCTTGCAGACTACGGAGCTGGTGCCCCACGGTGCAGTCGCGGGGATCCGCTACATCGTCTATGTCCGGCCTGATCGGTACCACCATGCGTCGTCTTACGAGCTCAAGCTCGACATCGCGCGCGTCATCGGTCGCCTGAACATGCGGTTGGCCAACACCAACTTCATCCTCATCGGCCCGGGGCGCTGGGGAAGTTCGGATGTCGACCTGGGCGTGAAAGTCACCTACGCCGACATCCACAATACTCGAGTGCTGGTGGAGGTATCGTCCGCTGCAGAAGGCACCGAAGCAGAGCCATCCTACGGCACGCACTTCTTCCAAGACCTCGTCGAAGCAGGCATCTACCCGCTTCCGATTACCCTTAACAACCGTGGTGCAGTGCTCAACACGAAGTTCCTCGATGGCGCGCCGAACGTGCTCACTGACCTCGTCCCGGAGATGGCAGCCTATAGCCCTTATGTACAGGTAATCGATATACCCGCTGTCGCGCAGGGACGCACGTTACAGATCATCATGAACGATGAACTGGAGCGTGCCGTGGGCTATCTGTCCACATCTCGCGCTGCGGAGCAGCGCTGATCGTGGTTTCACCGGTGGACGGGATGTCCTTCCCGTCCACCGGTCGCAGCATCCTGGTGGCTCCGACGGCAAGCCCGTGAACCTGCTGCGGACCCTCCATAGGGTCTTCGTCGTTTCCTACACCCACCCTCTCAGCTTGCAGGCCTCAGCTACTCGCCCAACCGCCACAATGTACGCTGCCATCCGGTTATCGATGTGGTAGTCGTCGGCCGTCTGGGCCACTGCCTGGAACGCGGTGGTCATCTTCTCATCCAGCAGTTCGTGGACCTGAGCTTCCTTCCAGTAGTATCCGTACGCGTTTTGGACCTGCTCGAAATACGAGACCGTCACACCACCCGCATTGCACAGAAAATCTGGAATCACGTAGTGCTGCCCGTCGTACAGAACAGCGTCCGCATCGGGCGTCGTGGGTCCATTGGCCAACTCAGCGACGATCTTCGCCTTGATCCGCGCGGCATTCTCGGCCGTGATCTGGTTCTCGAGTGCAGCCGGGGCCAGAACGTCGACATCCAACTCGAGCAGTTCCGCATTCGTGACTGCGTCTCCTTCAGGGAACCCCACCACCGATCCTGTCTCTAGTTTGTGTACAATCAGGGCCGCGGGGTCTAGTCCAGCAGGGTTGTAGACACCCCCTTGGGAGTCGGACACGGCCGCGATACGCATCCCCAGCAGCTCAGCCCCAAGGATCGCGGCATACTGTCCTGCGTTGCCGAAGCCCTGGATCGCCATCGTCGCTCCGGCTGTCGCGAGGCCCAGTAGCTTGGCAGCTTCCCGAACGCAGGTCATCCCACCCCGCGCAGTCGCATCGCCTCGACCTGCCGAGCCGCCCAGAGGCAAGGGCTTGCCCGTGATCACTCCCGGCACGTTATGTCCGCGCATGAAGGCGTATTCATCCATCATCCAGGCCATGATCTGGGGTGTGGTGTAGACATCGGGCGCTGGCACATCCATATCCTCGCCGAGAATGCGCCCCACCTGCCGGATGTAAGCGCGGCTCAGTCGCTCCAGCTCGCCTGGCGACATGACCTTCGGATTGCAGATGATGCCTCCCTTCCCGCCCCCCAGCGGGATGTCCATCACTGCTGTCTTCCAGGTCATCCACGCAGCGAGCGCCCGTACTGTGTCGATCGTCTCGTGCGGGTGAAAGCGCAGCCCGCCCTTCGTCGGCCCGCGCGAGTCGTTGTATTGGACTCGGTAGCCGTGGAAGATCTCGGTAGAGCCATCGTCCATACGGACCGGGAGCGTCACGTGTAGCTCACGGATAGGCCAACGCAGTAACTCATGCAGCGCAGGCTCCAACTGCATGATAGCTGCAGCCGCGTCAAGCTGCTTCTGCGCAATCTCGAATGGATTCAGTTCCTCAGACACGTCTCTTCTCCTTGGCTGGTGTGGAGGCGGCCGCTGCGGGGCTGGAACCGCAACGATCCGCGATAACCTAACGATCATACTCGACTTCGGCCCTTGGGCAAGCGAACTGATCAATCAGCCCGTCTACGACTGGCGGCGTACCGGTCATCGAGCCCGCGCCATCCTGGCCCAGCACTTGACACGCCTCTCTGCCGTGGCATACTCCCCGCCCATACCAGCCATCCCTCGGCGGCATGGGTTAGCTTTGGGGAAAGCTATCCCGTACCGCCAACGCCGAGGGTTCGGTCCAGATCGGGCGTGTTGCGGTCTGTCACTATACTTCCAGAGTGCGTGGCGCTGTGTTGCGCCATCGGGTACTCAGGACGTGTAGACGCCTGCCGGCACCGATGATCGCACCGAGCAAGGAGGACAGGATCGATGAGCACCCAACACCCAGCCGGTATCTTTCCTCTCCAGCGACCGCGCGAAGAGGAGCACGATGCGTGCGCCATCGTGGCATCGATCCGCACCAGCGGCGAATCAACCCACGGCAACCTCAAACGGACAATCGAGGCTCTGGGCAAGATGGGACACCGGTCAGGCGATGTCCAGAGCGAAGGCGACGGATGCGGGATCCTGGCCGATATCCCCCGCAAGATCTGGACTGCCGCGATCGATGCTGTGGGTCGCCCCGCCTGGCTGGCGAGCGACAAGCGCTTCTTCGTCGGCCACCTTCTCATTCCCGAGGACCAGCGTGCGCACCTCTCGTCCTGGCAGGCTCGGACCTTGCGCCTCTTCTCTGCCAGTGGAGCGGATATGCTCCTCGAACGCCCAGGGGTCACGCTCCGCGAAGCGCTGGGACGCCTGGCGCGTGCACAGGAACCCATCTTCTGGCAAGTCGCTGGCGTTCTGAGCCAGTGTCCGGTCGAGTCGGTGGAGCCCACGCTCTTCGGTATCGCAAAAGCCATCGAGTCACAGACCCCAATCCACGTGGCCTCACTCTCCAACAGCAGCGTCGTATACAAGGTCCGGGGGTCGGTGGAGACCCTCTACCACTACTATCCTGAGCTGCGCAACCGCGATTTCACATCTGCCATCACCATCGGCCACGCCCGGTACTCCACCAATACCAGCACGGCTTTCGAGCGTGTCCAACCCTTCTCGCTCCTCGGACACAACGGAGAGATCAACACCATCAGTCGTCTTCGTGAGCAGATGGAGATGCTGGATGCGGAACGTATCCGTAGCGGCAGCGACTCTCAGGACCTCAATCGGCTCATCGAAGCCCTGATCAACCAGTATGGGTTTGACATCATCGAAGCCCTTGAGATTGTCTTCCCGCCCATCCTTAGCGAGATTGGGCGTATGCCCGACGACCTGAAGGGCATCTACCAGTTCTACCGCCGCGCCTTCGGCCCCTACGCGCAAGGGCCGGCAGCCATCATCGCTCGCCACGGCGACACCTGCATCGGCAGCGTCGATGCGTTGGGACTTCGCCCGCTCTGGTTCGGGCACACCGAAAAGGAGTGCTTCTTCTCGTCCGAGAAAGGCGTTGTTCCCACCGACTTGCTCAACGGTGATCCCAAGCCACTTGCGCCCGGCGAGAAGATGGCGGTCCACCTTCTGCGCGATGAAGGCGTCCAGGTGCTCGACTACGCACAGATCCAGCGCCACGTTGCTGATCGAGGAAGCAAGCGTTACGGAGCACCTGGAACCCGCTTCTGCACAGCCATCGTCCACCCTGCAGCACAGTCCAGTTGGGCTGATCTGAGGGGCAATGAGCTTCACCGCCTCGAGCCAACGCCTACTCACCTGACGGCCTCCGGTTGGACGGCTGACGATCTCGCCTGGGCCCGCGTCCTTGCCGAACACGGCAAGGACCCTGTCGCTTCTCTTGGGTATGATGGCCCCCTGGCATCGCTCAGCGAACACATCGTGAATCTGAGCGATTACTTCAAAGAGCAGATCGCTGTCGTCACAAACCCGGCGATCGATCGTGAGCGCGAACAGGAACACTTCTCAACGCAGGTCATCATCGGCCCCCGGCCTTCTCTGCATGCTTCAGCCCTGGCGGACACCCCGCCGCACATCGTCCTCGACGTGCCGATCGTCGTCGGAGGTCACCGGACGCCGCTGCTCCCTCCCGACAACTATCGGATGCTGGCTGCGGAACACGGCACGCTGTCTCTCGAGGATCTCGTGGCCGCATTCGATCGAAGTGAGGTAGCGATCCTCTCCCTATCCACAAAGCCCAGGGAGCCGGTCCGGCCTGCAGCCAACCGCCTGGCGCGCGAGGCGGTGGCGGCTGCAGAGAAAGGGGCCAGGCTGATCATCCTCGACGACGGTCCAGCCCTCCACGATGACCGGGGGTGGATTCCTCCTCATCTTGCTGTCGCCCTGGTCGACAAGGCACTCCGCGCGAACAGAGACGAAGTGGCGTGCCCCGACACGTGCCGTCGCAGCACCGGCCTCGTCGTGCACAGCGCGGCAATCCGCAACCTCCACGACATCATCGTCGCCCTCGGACTGGGGGCCGACGCCATCGCGCCCTACCTGCTGATCGAAGTCGCCGCTGGCGGCACGGAGCCCACGGGTGATGCAGACCGCGCACAACGGATCAGCCGAACCCTCCACGCTCTGCACACCGGCATCGAGAAGATAACGAGCACCATGGGAATCCATGAGCTGCGTGGCTATGGGCGGATCTTCTCGACGATCGGGGTGAGCAATAGCCTTGCCGAAGTCTTGGATGTCCCGAGCTTCGCCGGGGGCGCCGAACGAGGCCTGACGTGGGACGACCTCACCCGTGACGGGGAACGCCGCTGCAAGGCAATGGTCGAGAAGGCAACCACGCTACCGCGCGTCCCTCGCCTCTACCCTCTGCTGGGTTCGACCCTCCGTCAGATCGCGCAGGGTAAGGGTGATGCCACCGCAGCCTTTGTGACCATCCGCGAGCTTGAGAGGACGCATCCTGTCGCCCTGCGCCACGTCATCGGCTTCAATCCGCCAGCGACGGACATCAGGTTCCAGCCGGGCCAGGTGGATGCTACGATCACGGGCCACGACCTGCCCTTCGTCATCGCCAGCATGTCATTTGGCTCGCAGAGCGAGATCGCGTACCGCGCATATGCTGAGGCGGCCAAACGTCTCAACATCATCACCCTCAACGGCGAGGGCGGCGAAATCGAGGATCTGATGGGCCGTTACCCCCATAACCGCGGCCAACAGATCGCATCGGGGCGCTTTGGGGTCAATGTGACGATGTTGAACGCCAGTAACCTTCTGGAGATCAAGATCGGCCAGGGGGCAAAACCGGGAGAGGGAGGCCACCTTCCAGGACAGAAGGTGTCGAGCAAGATCGCTCGTGCCAGGCACGTATCACCGGGCATTGACCTGATCTCTCCTTCGAACAATCACGACATCTACTCGATCGAGGATCTGGCTCAGTTCATCGAAGAGCTCAAGACGGCCAACCCCAAAGCACGGGTTGCTGTTAAGGTACCCATCGTCCCCGACATTGGTCTGGTGGCCGTAGGTGTGGCAAAGGCGGGCGCAGACATCATCAACCTCACCGGCTACGACGGCGGTACCGGTGCAGCCAGAGCTCACAGTATCCGCCACGTGGGACTACCCGCGGAGATCGGCGTCGTCGAAGCGCACCGCGCCCTGCTTAACAGTGGCATGCGCCGTCGGGTGGAGCTCTGGGCCGATGGTGGCGTCCGCTCACCTGATGACGTCCTGAAGCTGATGTGCCTGGGAGCCGACCGGGTCGGCTTCGGTACGTTGGCAATGGTAGCTATCGGGTGCCTCCTGTGCCGCAACTGTATGTCGGGCGAATGCCCAATCGGCATCACAACCCAGATCGAAACCAAAGAGGAAGCGGCCGCCCGTGGGATCCGGCGCTTCACGCCTCTCAGCCTTGAGGGCGCGATCACGGGACTCGTGACCCTGTTCTCCGCGTATGGCGCTGAGGTCAAACGCATCGCGG
>JAKJAE010000095.1:0-234 GCA_022707665.1 Chloroflexota bacterium | reverse complement strand
TACTGGAACAGGTCTCCCATTTCCAGCAGCTCAATCTGCAGCAGTTGCTGACACCAGCGCAGCAAACAGCCCCAGCGACGCTCGCCACTGGTCCCCTTCCACTGCGCAGGCCGCGCAACCATCTCACAACGATGGTCAGCAATGTCGTCATGGAGGCGGTAGCTTCGGGAGAGACGCGCGTAGCTTTCGAGGACGGCCGGGTTACCCCCGTCGATCGGGCCCTGGGAACACACC
>JAKJAE010000094.1:8340-8698 GCA_022707665.1 Chloroflexota bacterium | reverse complement strand
AGCGGGTGAAGCTTCATCCCGGCCTTCGTTCCCAGCAGGAAGGGGACGCCGCCACCGCTCAGGTGCGAGATCCAGGCAGCCTTGAAAGTAATCACGGCGCCCGTATCGAAACGCACCCAGGCCGCGCCGAAGTCCTCGACGCTCAGCTTCTCAGGCGAGAAGTCACCGCCGTGATGGTGTGCGCCGAAAAGCGGCTGATAGGCCTTCCCAAGGAGATTGTTGGCCACACCCGACACCGCCACGGGCTTCGGGTGGTGCATCAGGCAGAGCGTGGCGTCGAGGCTGTAGACACCCCAGTCACCGACGACGCCGATGCCCGCGGTCTCCTTGGTGATGAAGCTGCCACCGGGCAGGCCAA
>JAKJAE010000094.1:0-8268 GCA_022707665.1 Chloroflexota bacterium | reverse complement strand
TCGGCAATCATCTGCGCGACGATGCGGTCATCGCCGTAGCGGGACTTGAGCCCGACCATCAACAGCTTGTCGCTCTTCTTCGCGGCCCTGGTCATGGCCGTTGCATCGGCAAGCGTCGCCGCCATCGGCTTCTCGACAAGCACATGCTTGCCGGCTTCGAGCGCATAGATCGTCGGAGCAGCGTGCGCTTCATTCCAGGTGAGGACAGAGACAGCTTCCACGTCCTCCTTGGCAATCATCTCTTTGTAGTCCACGTATGTGTGCGGAATACCGAACTCCTGCGCCCGCTTGGCAGCCCGCTCAGGATCGAGATCCGCGATCGCGACGACCTCGATCTCGTCAACCGTGGAAAGTGCCTTCAAGTGTGCGCCCGAGATCGCGCCAGCGCCGACCATAGCCAGCTTTAGTTTTCCCATAAATCTCCTCTACGTAAGCGTCGTTGTGTGGAGAGTGTCGTGAGCCACCAGGGCACGCGGGCCAGGGGACATTGGCTGTCCCCTAGCCCCTGAACCCTATTCCCTGAAAACCTAGAACTTGACTTCCTTACCGGTGCGGGCGGCCTGATAGGCGCGCTCGAGCATCTCGGTCAGGTTGCGGCCATCCTCGACCGTGATCGTCATATCGGTGCCGTGCAGGATCGCGCTGATCCACTGATCCATCGGCATGGGCAGGGCATCCCCCATCCGGGTGGGCATGATGTAGCCCTGGATCCCCTCGACCTGCAGGTCGGTGGAGCTCAGCATCAGGCCGCCGCCGTCGCGCCCGACATACCCCTTGGTGCCGCGGATCTCCATCGGGTTGGGGCCCGAGCGCTGCACCCACGAGGTGTCCAGAACGCCGAGCGCCCCACTCTCGAACTCCACGACGATGACGGAGTTGTCGTCGATGGGGTAGGCGCCGGAGAAGTTGTTGATCTTGGCCACGACGCTCTTGGGCTTGCCCATGAACCAGCGCATCACGTCGACGGTGTGACAACCCAGGTCGAAGAGCGCACCACCGCCCGCAAGGGCCTCATCGGCGAACCAGGCGCTGCCGTCGTGGAACCAGGAGTCGAGGGCGGCGTTGTGGGCAACGCGCGCGCGCATGAACGTGATATCGCCAAGCCAACCCGCATCCAGGACCTTCTTCATAAAGAGGGTCTCGGGCCGGGTGCGGCTGGGCAGCGAGATCATGAACTTGATGCCGCTCTTGTTGACGGCCTCGACGATCTCATCCGCATCCTTGGTCTTGACGCACAGCGCCTTCTCGGTGAAGACGTGCTTGCCATACTTCACTGCGGTCTTGATGACCCAGGGGTGCTGGCTGGTGAAGGCGTTGACGACAACAGCGTCGACGTCGGGACTGCTGACCACGGCCTCGAGGTCGGTCTCATAGGGGATGCCAAAGCGCTCGGTAGCGGCGGCGCCGCGACCCGGATCATCCTCCCAGATCTTGACGATCTCGGCCTCGGGATGATCCACGACGGCCTGGGCATAGCCATTGGCGTGAACGTGCGCCATACTAAGCATTGCAATGCGTAACATTTAGCTCTCCTCGTCTCTACTGTGATGTGAATACGGTGACTATGGTGATGCTTCTGATGCCCAACTACTGAACGGGCACCCCAAAGCTCTCCCGCAGGAGAACGATGAGTTCCTCTGCAGTGACCACGCGGGTCCTGGGCGGCAAGAGCTCGATGGTGCGTGCGACAGCCTCCATCGGCCCGCCAATCTCCTCAAACGACCACGCGTGGACGTTGATGAGGGCATAGCTGTTTTGGTCGGTCTGCGGTGAAGCCGGCAGACCGGCGATGGCCTCGGCCACGCCCTCCGGGCTATTCCTGTACGACGGGTCCCAGAGCAGATACCGGTAGCTCACACACGGTTTGCCCTCGTGCCAGAAGATACGGCCCTCCTTGGCGTTGTAGGGCGCGTAGTCCTTGTAGATCACGCCCATGATCTCAGGCTGCGCCAACAACTCGGCGCTCTGCTCCATCCCCCCGTTGGCGTTCAGCATTGTGGTGATCGTCAGATCGGTGGCCTTCATCGCGGCAGCCGTACGCCGGGCGAAGGCCCCTCGATCCGGGAGGTAGTTGTGAAACGCATACCCGACCCCGCTCGGGCCGGCGACAAAGTCATCGACTGCACGACCGCTGCTTGCGGTCTGGTAGAAGTGGGCCAGGGCTCGCGGATATACCTCCGCCAGCAGAGGCGCCATCTCCCACGTCATGGCAAACTCCCCTCGCCGAGGGCTTGCCCAGAAACCTTCAGCAGAGACGAACTGCCCTCCCATCCACTGAATGTTGTCTCCATCGCTCATCACGAAGGCGACGATGCGCTCTCCCTCACGCGCGGGATGGACCGTCGGGTGCGGGCGTTCGGGCAGCGTGGCCGGGACACGCTGGAGCACCGACAGATTGCGTGACCAGTCCGCAGGGATGCCCGCACCGCCCTCGCTGCTGATCTGGAGTATCCACTCGTATTCGTCCGGCCCCCATCCAAAGGCTGTCAGGTCATGACCCAGCGCGGTGGCGATTCGCGCGTGATCCTCCGGATCCAACCCATAGACGGTGAACGCCCGGTGGGCGACCGCAAAGTCGCGCAAGTGAGCATTCTTGGTCTCGGCCTGTTCGATCAACAGCGCAGGACGGTCCTCCGTTCCAGCATTGGCCGAAAAGAGCGACCCGTACTCGACAAAGGCCTGGACCTCATCCATCCCGCGGACGTCGGCCAGGACTTCGAGCCCTGCGCCTTCAGCCTCCGCCTGCAGTGAGCTATCGATGGCGATGGCCTGCAGCGGGCCGCAGAGCGATGTGGCGACGTTGATGCTATCGGTACCCAGATCGTAGAGCACTATGCCGGCGATCGCATCGCGAAACTGCGAGACAAGGTCCCAGACCGACCCCGCGTCCCGGGCCTGGACGCCCTCCGCGACGAGATCCTCCAGGACCAGAGCGACCATTCCCACATCCTTGATCCAGATCGCCGAGGGCCCTTCGGCCACCAGGCCCTGCAGCGTCAGAACCAACGTCTGCTCGGCGGGATTGAGACGCTCCGGGTCGACGACCCAGAGCGTCTCAAGGCCAGACGACGGATGCGCGCCCGCTTCCGAGCGGCCCGCTCCCGGGGAGCCAGAGCCCGAGCATGCACTAACGCACATCAGCACAACGCTCACCCCTAACAGGCATAGGCTGCGACTCCAGGAAGACGTCCAGCGCGACATCAACAAACCTAGATCTCGGGAACCGAGACCGCGACCTCGCGACCGGCAGCAGCCGAGTCGATCAGGCCCTGGATGATCACGTTGGTGATCAACATCTCGTGCGCGGGAATCGGGGATGGCTTGCCCTCCCAGATGGCCTCGGCGAACGCCATATTCTTGGCCAGGAAGAGGTCGCCATCCTTGCTGTCACCCTGCTGCGGCGTGATATCGATCAACCGTTCGTACTGGTGGGTGAAGATCGTCAGCGGGTGCATCTTCAGGCCGGCCTTGGTGCCCAGGACCAGGTTGGTGCCCAGGGAGTCCATGTGCATGATCCACGAGGTCTTGAAGACCATCAGCGCCCCGTTCTCGAAGCGCACGCTTGCAACACCGAAGTCCTCGACGCTCAGATCCTCGGGGACCCATTTCCAGGAACCCTCGACGGGATGATGGGTCTTGCCCAACAGATTGTTGGCGATACCCGACACCGCCACGGGTTTCGGGTGGCCCATGATGTGGAGCACCTCATCCAGCGCATAGACACCGATGTCGGCCACGGTGCCGATTCCGGCGGTCTCCTTGCGGATGAAGCTGCCACCGGGGATACCGCAGCGCCGGCACGCCACCGCTTCCGCGTAGTAGATGTCGCCCAGAGCGCCCGAATCGGCGATGGCCTTCGCGGTCTTGCGCGCGAAACCAAAGCGCGGCTGGACACCGACCATCAGAATCAAACCGGTCTCCTTGGCAGCCTTGGCCATGGCGGTAGCGTCGACGAGGGTGGCGGCCATGGGCTTCTCGACCAGGACGTGCTTGCCCGCATGGAGTGCATCCACGGCGGGGGCGGCGTGCGCCTGGTTCCACGTACAGATACTGACGGCCTCGACCTCATCCATCTCAAGGATGTCGTGATAGTCCACGAAGACCTTCGGGACACCATACTCCTTGGCCGTGCGGGCCGCTTTCTCCTCGACGATGTCGCAGACCGCGACGACCTCGATCTGGTCCGTCTTGGCCAACGCGCGCATGTGCGTCTGCGCAATGCCACCAGTTCCGATCAGTGCTAGCTTAAGTGGTTTCATCGATCTCCTGACCTCCCTGAAATGTGCCTACAATGTGCCAAAAATACAGCCCGCAGAGTCTGGTTACCTACCCATTTCTGCAGGCTGTTCGCCACCTAGACGGTCCTCCGTCTCAGTCGCATAGGATCCCCATAATCACGTAACGTAGCGTCACGACTCCTATGCTGGATCAGTCCTCACCGTGCGTGCGCGCGACCTTCTCAGCGCGCCGCGTCGCCTTGGCCGACATCATCACTTCGCTGACCTTCGGCTTATCCTGGTGGAGGAAGCAGGCCACATAGTGCCCTTCCTCGACGATGTAGTCGGGCGGCCGCTGCTGCGAGCAGATCGGCATCGCATAGGGGCATCGCGCGGCGTACACGCACTTCTTGCCCTCGTGGGTCAGCGGGCGATCCGTGATCTTCACATTGGCTCGCGTCTCCCAGCGCTGCGTCGGATCGGGCGTGGGAATCGCCGCCAACAACTGCTGGGTATAGGGATGCGCGGGATTGTTGAGCAACTGCATGATGTCACCCGACTCCACCGCGCGACCAAAGCACAACACCACCATGGGGCCACCCATGTAGTAGGCGGTCGCCAGGTCGTGCGTGATCATCAGCGACGAGATGTCATACTTATCGCGGAAGTCCAACAGAATGTTGAGGAAGAGCATGCGGACGGCCACGTCGATCATCGAGACAGGCTCATCAGCGACAATGATCTTCGGGCGCAGCAGGAGTGTGCGCGCCAACATCACGCGCTGGCACTGGCCACCACTGAGCTGGTGCGGGTAGCGCCCGATCACGTCATCGGGACGCAAGTCCACCGCGCGCAAGGCTTCGGCCTTGAGTGCATAGATCTCATCGTTGGAGCTGGCCAAGCCGAAGTTCTTGATCGTGATGTCCAGCGCCCGATCAACCCGGTAGAAGGGATTGTAGATACCGAAAGGGTCCTGGAAGATCGGCTGCACGTTGCGCCGGAAGTCCCACCACTCTTCCTTGTTCAGCTCCGCAACCTGCTTGCCCTTATACAGGACCTCACCACGCGTCGGCGGGGTGAGCCCCAGCATAATCCGGGCCAGCGTGGTCTTGCCGCTGCCGCTCTCGCCGACCAGCGACACGATCTTTGCCGGCTTCTCCTGCAAGATCAGTGAAACCTGGTCGACCGCAGCAATGTACTGCCGCTCGAAGCCTGGCGTGGGAATGTTGAAGATCTTCGAGACATTCCGAACATCGAGAACCGGTGCGTTTTCCTTGAGCTCGGTCATTAGTTCAACTCCTCAGGGGCAGGCGTGGCGCCTGAAGCAGGCGTGGCGCCCGAGATCGGCGTCGGGTAGAGATGACAGGCCACGTAGTGGCCGGACGCCACCTCAAGCATCGGAGGCACTGTCTCCCGGCAGATCTCCATCGCCTTGGGGCAGCGAGGGTGGAACCGGCAGCCCGTCGGCCAGGCCAGCGGGCTCGGCGCGTTGCCCGGGATGCCGACCATGCGCGAGCGATCGCCGCCGATGGCCGGAATGGAAGCGATCAGCCCCTGCGTATAGGGGTGCAGCGGCTCCTTGAAGGTCTCGATCACCGGCGCTACCTCGACCATCAACCCCGAGTACATGATCCCCATCCGGTCCGCCATCTCGGCGTGTACCGCCATATCGTGGGTCACGTAGATGAGGGTCACGCCCAGGCTTGCGGCGATATCCTTCAGCTCCTGCAGGATGACCTGCTGAACGTTGACGTCCAGCGCCGTCGTGGGCTCGTCGGCGATGATCAGGCCGGGCTTCAGCGAGATCGCCGCGGCGATGGTCACGCGCTGCTTCATCCCACCGGACAGCTCATGCGGGTACATCCGTGCCACCGTAGGCTCCAGGCCCACCATCTCCATGCATTCGAGCATTCTGGCCCGCGCCTGCTCCTTGGACATATCGCTGTGCTCGTAGATCGCGTCGAGGATCTGCTTCTCGATCCGCAGCGTCGGACTGAGCACATTCATCGCCCCCTGGGGCACGTAGGCGATGTTGCGCCAACGCATCTGGCGCATCTCGTGCGGGGGCAAAGTAAGCAGATCCTGCCCCACGGTGCTCGATCCGGAGACCTGGCGATAGTAAATCGCTTCGCCTGCCTCAATGTAACCTGGCAGCTTGGTCAGTCCCAGAATGCCCCGGGCCAGCGTCGTCTTGCCACATCCCGATTCCCCGGCCAGGCCAAAGATCTCGTTACGCTTGATGATCAGGTCCACACCGTCCACCGCCTGGGCATTGCCCCGCGTGGTCCGGTACCAGATCTTCAGGCCTTTGATATCCAACAGCGTCTGTTCATCCACGTTTGGCATCGCTTGTGCATTCATCATTACTTCTCCGTGGTCACTTTCTGCAGGCGTGGGTTGAGATACTCCTCCATACCACGGTTGATCATCGTAATCGCCACGAAGATCAGGATCAGGGCGCCTACGGGAATCAGCAGAACCTCCAGCCGCCCCATGCTGTACACACCCCAACCGTTGGCGAAGTTGATCATCAAGCCCAACGTGATGATGTTGGAGGGCCCCAGGCCGATCGCCTCGAGGCCGACCTCCGACACCATCGCACCGACCACGGCGAAGGCAAAGCCCATCAGCAGGTAGGGGGTCAGGTTGGGCAGGATCTCGGTGAAGATGATCGCCACGTCTTTCTGGCCCGAGACCTTGGCCAACTCCACATAGGGACGCTCCTTCATCGTCATGACCTGGGCACGTATCGTCCGGGCTGAATAAGCCCAACTGAAGAAGGCCAGGATCAGGGCCATGGCCGTAATGCCGAGCTCGGGCGTGACCAGGGCGATCGCCACCAGGATCGGATAGGACGGGATGACGATGAGCATATTGGTGAAGGTGAGGAGCACCGAGTCGACCCATCCGCCTTTATAGGCCGAGAAAAAGCCAATGATGATGCCGACGGCCGATGCGACCGCGCCAGCCAGGAAGCCGATCTGCAGGGTCGTGCGCAAGCCGGCCAGATAGTCCGTCAGCAGGTCACGGCCGTGGCCATCGGTGCCCAGCGGGTGATCGCTCGAGGGGGGCATCCAGCGCGCAAACGCTCCGGGCCGCGCGGGATTCACATCGCCGACGATGGGCCGGTAGATGAGTGGGGCGGCGATGGCCAGCACTACCAGGAAGGCGAGCACGATCACGCCAAATCTGAACTTACCACTGGTGCGCCAGCAGCTCTTGAGAAAACTCAGCATGGTACCCTCCTAGGCCCTGATGGCGGTGCGGATGCGCGGATCGATCGCGGGCAGCAACAAGTCGACGATCAGACTTGCCGTCATCACGCTGACGACCGAGAGGATCATGATGCCCATCATCGTGTTGTAGTCGAAGATGCCGACAGCACGGCCCATCACCTGGCCCAGTCCCGGATAGACGAACATGTTCTCGATGAGCAGTTGGCCGTTCATCATCGATCCCATCGTCAACGCCAACCCCGTGGCCTGCGGCAGCATCGCGTTGCGCAGAGCGTAGCCGATCATGATCTTGCGCGGCTTGAGCCCTTTGGCCTCGGCATAAAGGAGGTAGTCCTCACCGATGTTGCTGATCACCAACGAGCGCGTGGACAGAATCCAGCCGGAGAGCGACACGACGACGATGGCCAAGGCGGGCAGGATGCTGTGACTCACCACGCTCTTGATGAAGGGCCAGTTCCACCCGATCGCGTACTGCGCATCGTAGGCCCCACGGGTGGGCAACAGCCGCCACTGGTACCCCAGGAAGAGGACCAGGAACAGCGCGAGCAAGTAGGCCGGGACCTGCGAGAGGCCGATGGCGATATTGGTGATCAAGTCACTGATCGCATTATCGCGGAACCAGGCCGCGATCGAGCCAATCACCAACCCCAGGGTCCAGGAGATGGCGATGGAGACGCTCAGCAGCGTGATCGTCCAGGGGATCGCCTTGACCATCAGCTCCGACACCGGCGTGGGGAAGTTGATGAAAGAAGGCCCAAGGTCACCCTCGAGGATCAGGTTGCGCATATAGCGCGTATACTGCTCCCACAGAGTGC
>JAKJAE010000093.1 GCA_022707665.1 Chloroflexota bacterium | reverse complement strand
GACCGCATCGTACCTGAGCCTGTGACCGACGCACACATCCTCTCGGATGTGGATACGCCGGCGTCGTTCCTGGCGCTGCGTGACTTCGCGCAGTCGGGAGGGCAGGGCCTGGACCTGGGAGGCGTCCACGGCCCTCGTGTGCGCGGCATCGTCTGCGATATGGACGGAGTCCTCTGGCGTGGCACAAATCCCCTGCCCGGGTTGCAGGACTTCTTCGCCATGATCCACGACCTGGGTCTGGAGCACATGATGGTGACGAACAACTCCAGTAACACGCCGACCCAGTACGTGCGCAAGCTGGCAGGTATGGGGATTGCCACAACCGAGGACCACGTGCTCAATTCCGCCGTAGCCACTGCGCACTATGTGACCGAACAGAAACCGGGTGCGACCGTCTACGCCCTGGGCGGGGCGGGAGTGCTGGAGGCCCTGCACGTTGGCGGCATCACCGTCGTTGATGGCGATGGGCCACAACCCGTCGACTTCGTCGTCATCGGGTGGGACCGAGAGCTCACGTGGCGGAAGCTTGCGGTCGCGACCCGGTACATCCTTGCTGGCGCCCCGCTTGTAGCGACGAATCCCGATCTCACCTTCCCGCTGGAAGAGGATGTGCTGGCGCCCGGCAACGGTGCCCAGGTGGCCGCACTGGAGGCAGCGACAGGCACGCAGGCCATCATCGTGGGCAAACCGGCCCCTCTGCTCTACCAACAGGCACTGTGCCAGATGGGTACGGCGCCAGACGAAACGCTGGTCATCGGCGACCGCCTGGATACGGATATCCTCGGCGGTGTCCGGCTGGGGATGCCTACCGCACTCGTCCTCACCGGGATCTCTCGCCGCGAAGAGCTCGATCAGTCGCCGATCCGCCCCACGGCCGTGTTTGATGGCCTGCCCGCACTCGTACACGCATGGCGCACTGCTGCCTCCCGCCGAGAAAGGAAGGATGCCCATGGGCGACGATAGAGTGAATCTATACGACCTTGACCTGGCGGAACTGGAACAATTGCTCCAGACGCTGGGAGAACCGCGTTACCGAGCCAAGCAGATCTGGACGTGGCTGTACAGACAATTGGCGGCGGACATTGGACAGATGACCACGCTCTCCAAACCCCTGCGTGCCAAGCTCGAGGAGCACGCACGGCTCGCGGTCCCCAGTGTCGTTGCTATTCAGGAGTCAATTGACGGCGAAACGCGCAAGGACTTGCTGTCGATGGCTGACGGGGAGCAGGTCGAGGTCGTGCTGATGCGCTACATCGATCGGCGTACCGCCTGCATCTCCACGCAGATTGGCTGTGCCGTCGGCTGCCAGTTCTGCGCCACCGGGCAGATGGGCTTCCGCCGCAACCTCACGAGCGGTGAGATCGTAGCCCAGGTTCTGCACCTCGAGCGCGAGCTTCGAGCACAGGATCAGAAGCTGACCAACGTCGTGTTCATGGGGATGGGCGAGCCGCTCCTGAACTACGATCACACGCTCGCCGCAATCCGCCGCCTGATGCACCCCGAAGGGCTACAGATGGGGCAGCGCCGGTTGACGTTGTCGACCTCCGGCATCGTCCCCGGCATCCGCAGGTTTACCGCTGAGGACCTCCAGGTCAACTTGGCCGTCTCGTTGCACGCCGCCACGGATGAGGTTCGCAGTGCGCTGATGCCCATCAACAAGCGCTACGGCCTGGAAAGCCTCTCCAGGACTATATCGACAAGACCAACCGCCAGGTTACCTTTGAGTGGGTCCTGATCGACGGCGTAAATGACACTCCGGAACAAGCCGCAGCCCTGTCGGCACGCGTCGCGGGTATGCTGGCACACGTCAACCTGATCGCCCTCAACCCTACCGAGGGCTATCCCGGACAACCTTCGTCGCCGGAGAGAATCACAGCCTTTACCGCGATCCTCGAACAGAAGCACATTCCTCACACCCTGCGCTTACGGCGGGGCACGGATATCAGCGCCGGCTGTGGCCAACTGCGCTCTCAGGTGCGGGCGCAGCGCCCTACGCTCAAGGCCACCTAGACTCCCCGCTCACGGTCTAACAACGTCAGGCAAACGTCAGAGTTACGTCAAGCGGTTCAGTATGAGATCGGTATATCATAGGGTCACGGGGTTAGGGGCAAAACTCTGAGATTCTCCTCCTTTTGCAAGAACCGGGGGCCATTGGGACACCCCCGGTTTTTGCTGCCTGTCGCCAGAACGATGATCGGCTTGCTTCGGACGCCTTCCATGATAGACTAGCCTCGATCTCACAGGAGGCATCGATGGCGCAAGCCCTTTACCGCCGATGGCGTCCCCAGACGTTCGACGACGTCGTCGGTCAGGAGCATATTGTCCGGACGCTGCGCCATGCGCTGCGCACCGGGCACATCCACCACGCGTATCTGCTCGCTGGGCCCCGCGGCACCGGAAAGACAACGACCGCGCGCCTCATCGCCAAAGCCGTCAACTGCCAGGCCCCAGCCGACGAACGCCCCTGCAACCAGTGCGAGATCTGCCAGGCGGTCAACGATGGCCGGCTGATGGATCTGGTTGAGATCGATGCCGCCTCGAACACCGGTGTGGACAACATCCGTGACCTGCTGGAGAAGGTGGGATATCGACCAGCGCAGGCCACCTACAAGGTCTACGTCGTGGACGAGGTCCATATGCTCTCCACGGCTGCCTTTAATGCGCTGCTCAAGACACTGGAGGAGCCACCCGCACACGTGATCTTCGTCCTGGCAACAACGGAGGTCCACAAGATCCCTGAGACGATCCTGTCGCGTTGCCAGCGGTTTGAGTTCCGGCGCATCCCGTTGGAGGCACTGATTGGACGGTTGGAAACCATAGCCGCCGCGGAAGGCATCCAGGCCGAGCCCGAAGCTCTCGAGCTGATTGCCCGGGCAGCGACCGGCAGCATGCGGGACGCCATTAGCCTCTTCGACCAACTGTCGGCAGGCGACGCTATCACAGCCGATTATGTGCGCCTGATGCTGGGCGCAGAGCGGCGTGAGGTCATCCGCTCACTGCTCTCGTCCTGGGTGGACCGTGACCTCAGCGGGGGCCTCAGCGTGATCAACCGCGCGATTGACGGGGGCGCTGACCCACGTCAGTTGGCCCGGCAGACCGCCGATTTCCTTCGCGGGCTGCTGCTCATCCGTCTGGGCGCGGGCGAGACCTGGAATGATCCGACGACCGAGGAGCGCGAGATCTTCAACGAGATGGCCCAGAAGGCCGATCCCGACCGCCTCGTGGCGGCAGTGCGCTACTTCAGCGACGTAGCCGCCAAACAGCGCACGGGGTGGCAGCCCCAGCTCCCACTCGAACTGGCATTTGTCGAAGCAACCCTTGTTTCGCCCCCTGCGACGGCGACCGCGGCACAGACGGTCGCCACACCCCAGGCGGCTCCCGTTGTTGCCCAGCCTTCAGCCGCGCCATCCAGATCAACGCTAACGCTTGCGCGAGAGGGTGCCTCGTCGCGCACCCGAAACGCTCCAGCGCCGGAAGACAGCACGGACGCCCTCGACGCCCCCCCGCAATACAGGGTTGCCGGGGCGCCTGCCGACCCCCTGGCCCGGGCTGAACCTGCTCCACAACAGTTAGCCGTGGAGAGTGCGCCGCCCGCTGACAGCACACCGCTGGCTGGAGACGCCGGCACCGTCGACAGCCTCAAAATCAACTGGGGTGAGATCATCAAACAAGTGCAGCCGGTGATGCTCGGCGCGCTCCTCCGCGATGCGACGGTGGGCGGAGCTGACCAGGAGGGGCATGTGGTGTTGGTATTTCAACACACGTTCCACTGCGAGCGCGTCTCACAGGAGGCCAACCTGCGTAAGGTTGAGGACTACCTGACGCACACACTCAATCAGACGGTGAGGATTCGCTGTGTCCTGGAACAAGACTGGCAGGCACCCAAGGCCAGGTCCCGAGGAAAGGCCAAAGCTGCCGCGCTCTCAATTGAAGAGGATGAGTTGATCCGGCGCGCGCAAGAAGAGCTTGGAGCGGTGCCCCGACTCAATGGCTGAGTGTAGTACTCGAAATCAATATCCCCAAGGAGTGACGATGTCCAAACGAAGCGGTGGTTTCGCACCCAGAGCCCAGATGAACCCCAAAGACCTGATGCGCCAGGTCCAGCAGATGCAGGTGCAGATGGAGTCCATTCAGGAGCAGGCGCACAAGGAGATCATTGAGGTCTCTTCCGGCGGTGGCATGGTCACATTGACCATCAACGGGGCACTCCAGGTCCAGAGCATTGCCATCAAACCCGAGGTCGTCGACCCGGAGGATGTTGAGATGCTCCAGGATCTCGTGCTTACCGCGGTCAATGAGGCAATTGAGAAGGCCCAGGCTATGGTCGCCGACCGCATGTCGGCACTGACGGGCGGGCTGGGAATCCCCGGTTTCTGAACCTACGGCGCACCCTTTGCACCGGATCACCTGATCAGGATCTCTGTACCTATGACAACTGCAGCGGTACCCCCGTCGGTTACCCTACTGATCGAGACCTTCGCAGAGCTGCCCGGGATCGGCCCGAAAACCGCATCGCGCCTTGCCTTCTTCCTGCTGCGCGGAAAGTCCGAGCTCGCCCTGCGACTGGCTGACGCGCTCCAGGGGCTGGTGAACAACACCCGCTTCTGCTCGACGTGCTACAACGTGACAGAAACGGATCCCTGCCCGATCTGCGCCGACCCCCTCCGTGACCACCATCTGGTGTGCGTCATCGAGGAGCCGATGGACCTCCTCTCGCTGGAGCGCACCGAGAACTACCATGGGGTCTACCACGTCCTGCACGGCGCGCTCTCACCGCTGGAAGGCATCTTCGCCGAGGATCTGAAGATCGCCGAGCTGGAAAAACGTGTACGCGAGGGCGAGATCCGCGAGATCATCCTGGCGACCAATCCAACGAGCGAGGGCGATTACACGGCGGCCTACCTCGTCCAGCGCTTGAAGCCCCTCGGTGCCCGCATGACACGGTTGGGCCGTGGGCTGCCGGTGGGGGGGGATCTCGAATACGCTGATGCTGTCACATTGTCGCGAGCGCTCGAAGCCCGCCAGGAGCTATAAGTGGGCTCCGATTCTGACCGCCTCGGTTCTGACCGCCTCGGTTCTGACCGCCAGGACAACACCTGGCACCTCGCCATCCGGACTGGATGGATCATTGGCCTCGCCCTGACCGTCGTTTGCATCGCGGCGATGGTGGGCTTGGTCGTCTGGGCACTCGTCATCCCCTTGTCGATCTGGGTCTTCCTGATGTTGGTTGGGGCATGCCTGGCACTGGGCCTTGCGATCCGCATCGTCTACCAGCTCTGGGGACTGGTGAATGCCCGCTATGAGCTGGATCGAAATGCCCTGACCATTTACTGGGGCCCCGTGGAGCACCAGATTCCGATGGGCTCGATCCGCGAGGTCATTGCAGGCACCCGGCTCCAGAACCTTCACATCCGCCCCAGCCTCCGCTGGCCTGGCTACCATGTGGCCCTGGGACGCGCGACAGTTGCTCCCGTTGGAGAAGCTGGACCTACCACCAGTGCTGCGCTCGACCCGATCCTGTTCTACGCCTCCGCCAGTCGCGGGGGCCAGGTCGTCCTGCGCACCGACGCGGTGGCCTATGCGATCTCCCCGGCCGACCTGGAGGACTTCCTCGTCGCGCTCCGTGAACGCCTGGAGATGGGGCCGACCCAGGAGGTCGAGGAGCGGGCGACCCATCCGAAGTTCCTTGACTGGCAGATCTGGAAAGACCGCTGGGCACTCAGCATGCTGATGGTTGGCTTCGGACTGCTAATTCTGTTGACCGGCATACTCTGTTGGCGTTTCCCATACCTACCACCCGAGGTTGTGCTGCGGATCTCGGCGGCTGGCGAGCC
The DNA here is from genome assembly GCA_022707665.1 of Chloroflexota bacterium. GTDB lineage: Bacteria > Chloroflexota > Anaerolineae > B4-G1 > SLSP01 > PWVB01. Next base: position 2,916 of record JAKJAE010000093.1, on the reverse strand, counting down.
GCTGTTGGTCGCGGGCGCCGCACGTATCTTCTATGTCGTCGCTGTGGGAGCGGCCTTCGCAGTGCTGAACACAGCGCTCGGGTTTGTGTTCTACAACCGGCAGCGACCCATTGCCTACTTTCTCTGGAGCGGGCTGGTGGCCATCATCGCCAGCCTCTGGGTAGCTATCATCTCCATCCTCCTGATGCAGTGAGGCCATCCCTTGATCACACGCCCTCAGGCCCCGGCAATCATCCAACCCATCCAGCATCCCGACCCTCCGGCATCCCGCCCACCCGCCTTCTCGCCAACTCGCCTTCTCGCCCATTCGCTTTCTCGCTCACTCGCCCATTCTCCGATTCTCTGTTTCTACGATTCCCATGATCCAACTCGTCGCCTTTGATCTCGACGGTACCCTGATGGGTGCCGATCTCGTCATCAGCACCAGGGTCAGGGATGCCATCGCGCGCACGGTACAGAGCGGCGTGACGGTCACGCTCGCAACCGGCCGGATGTATAGCGCTACGGCCCCGTTTGCCCGCACCCTGAATCTCTATGCGCCGCTGCTCTGCTATCAGGGCGGATGGATCCAGGGACTCGACACCGGGGTCTTGCACCGCGTCACCCTGCTGGATGCGCTTGCGCGCACAGCCATCGCGATGGGAAAGTCACAGGGGTGGCATACCGTGCTCTACGCCGACGGCCTGCTTTTCATCGACGCGCAGCATTTACCCCTGGGCTACTATGAGACGTACCTCGGCCCCGATCCGGTCGTGGCACCTGACCTCGCGTCGGTACTGACCAGCCACCAGTCAGACAAGGTGCTGTTCGTCGCCGAGCCAGGCGACATTCCGGCAATGGCCTTGAAGCTCACCGACACCTTCGGCACGTCGGCGGACGTCATGCAGTCCCATGCCAATTTCATCGAGGTGGTGCCCCGCAACGTGAACAAGGGCCAGGCGCTGGCCTGGCTGGCGGAGACGCTTGGTATTCGCCGTGAGGCTGTCCTCGCCGTCGGGGATCAGCAGAACGATGTCACGATGCTCGAATGGGCCGGCACCGGGGTGGCAATGGGTAACGCCGCTCCTGCTGCGCAAGCGGTCGCCGATTGGATCGCGCCGCCGATGGCCCAGGACGGTGCAGCCGAGGTCCTGGAGCGGTACGTATTGAGACCGAGAGGGAGATAGGGGGCCGACCGACCTGAACGTTCCCATCGTGTCCATCCGCAATCCGGAAGCCGTGGTGAGCGCCGTGAGAGAGATGGGCGCCGGACACCTTGTAGTTGTGCCAACCGACACCATCTACGGCATTGCCACATCACTGACCGGTGAGTCCGCAGTCCAACGCCTCTACGAGGCCCGGGGCCGTGAGCGTGAGCCGGCACTCCCCTTCTTGGTCGCCGACGTAAGCCTGACAGCACTCCTGGCCCATCCGGATGCTGCTGCACTGCGCCTGGCCCACCGCTTTTGGCCTGGACCATTGACGCTGATCCTCCCGCCCGCATCTGACCTGCCCGCATACGCCAGAACGACACCGGTCGCCGTCCGCATCGCCAACTTTCCCACCCTGCTGCCCCTCCTCTTGCAGGCAGGGGGCATGCTGCTGGTCTCCGGGGCCATCAAAGGTGGCCATCCTCCAGCGATCACGGCGCAGGAAGCTGCCTCCCTGTTCGGTGGCAGCGTCTCCCTTGTTCTCAATGGGGGTCCTTCACCCTACGGGGTTCCCTCAACCATCGTCAACTGTGTGGTGGATCCCCCTGTGATCGTAAGGCATGGAGCGATTGCCGACCACAAGATCTGGGAAGCCCTGGGCCTCGCCCACCTGGGAGGTCCTCACAGTGACCCGTGATCGCCAACGCAACGGCAGAACCCTGACAGCAGTCCCATTGCTCCTGATCCTGCTTCTGGCAGCCGGGTTGCGCTTCTACCACCTGGGCGCCCAGTCGTTCTGGAACGACGAGGGCAACACAGCGCGTCTCGTCGAGCGCCCTGTCCGGCTGATCATTGAGGGAGCCGCCGGTGACATCCATCCACCGGGTTACTACCTGCTGCTGCACGGATGGCGTGCCGGGACCGGCGAGTCCGAATTTGCGCTGCGTGCCTTCTCAGCCCTGTGTGGCGTGCTGACCGTCGCCGTAGCAGCGGCCTCGGCAGCGGTGCCGCGACGCAGCAAGCTCGCAGCCTGGACGGCGGCGTTGCTGGTCGCCGTGCATCCCCTGGCAGTGGTCTACAGCCAGGAAGCGCGAATGTACGCCCAGCTCGGGCTCGCCACGGCGCTGACCCTCTTCGCCGCTCTGGCATTGGTGCGGCGCAACCGCACCAGCACCCCGGGCATCCTCCCCGCCGCGGGCCTGGCAGCCAGTGTCGGTGCCGGCCTCTACACCCACTATGCCTATGGCCTCGCCCTCGCCGGGCTCAACCTCGCATTCGGCCTTTTCTGGCTGAGTGACCGTCCCTGGCGATGGTCTCTGCTGGGTCGCTGGATCGCCGCACACGCCATAGGCGGGCTGCTCTTTCTACCGTGGGCACCGATTGCGCTGGGCGCCCGGGGATGGCAGCCCCCTGATCTTGCCATTGGCACCGCAGTGGGCGATGTTTCCCGAACACTGGTGGCCGGCATCACCCTGCCCGAGTCGATCCCACCGGGCGCGTTGCTCTGCGCCGCCGCTCTGGGCCTGTGGGCCGTGCTACTTTCGACCAGAGCATGGCCGGATCCTTTGCTGCGCTTCACGTCGTGGGCTGCGCTGGGTATGGCCACGATTCCACCAGCGCTCCTTGTGGGGGCCGAGCTGTACCGGCCCGCTTACCTCAAGTTCCTGGTCGTCAGCGTAGCGCCCCTCGCGGTGCTGCTTGCTATCCCTATGCACAAGCACACGCACAGCCACACGTTGACGCCATCTCCAGGACGCGCCGCCATAGCGCGCATGGCTGTATGGGG
>JAKJAE010000092.1 GCA_022707665.1 Chloroflexota bacterium | reverse complement strand
GATGCGCACCCGCCTGCTTGAGGAAGCTGAGAAACAGGCCCGCGATATCGTCCTGAATGCCCGGGACGAGACCCTCAAGAACCGGCAGGCGGTCGAGGCCGAGCTGGAGGGGCGCAACCAGCAGTTGCGCCGTGAGGAGGACCGGCTGCAGAAGCGCCGTGAACAGCTCGACGAGCGCCAGGAGCGCGTGGACCAGCGTGAGCAACAGCTCAACAAGCGCCAGAGCGCACTGGACAAGCGCACCAATGAGCTCCAGAAGGTGGAGGAGCAGCGTCTGGAGGAGCTTCAGAAGATCGCCAACCTGACCGTTGAAGAGGCGCGCGGTGTGCTCCTGGAGCAAGTGGCCCAGGACACTCGACAGGATATGGCCCGTGTGATCCGCGAGGAGGAGATGCGGGCGCGCGAGGAAGCTGACGAGCGGGCGCGTGACATCATCACCACCGCGATTCAGCGTCTGGCCTCCGAGCAGGTCGCCGAGCTAACGACCAAGACGCTCGAGATTCCCAACGATGAGCTGAAGGGCCGCATCATCGGTCGTGGTGGGCGCAACATTCGCGTCTTCGAGCAGAAGGCTGCGGTGGATGTCATCGTCGATGACACACCCGAACTGATCACGATTTCATCCTTCAACCCGATTCGCCGTGAGATTGCGGCCCGGGCGATGCATTACCTGGTAGCAGATGGGCGGATTCACCCCGCGCGCATCGAGAAGGTGCTGGAGAAGGCCACCAAGGAAGTCGATCAGGTGATGCGCGAGCAGGCTGAGAAGGCCGTCTATGATGCCGAGGTGCCCAACCTGCACCCCGAGATCATGAAACTCCTTGGAAAGCTCTACTTCCGCACGAGCTATGGCCAGAACCAGTTATCTCACGCCGTCGAGGTCGCAAAGCTGTCCAGCTTGCTGGCGGCGGAGGTGGGTGGAAATACGGAGATCGCCCGTATGGGCGGTCTGCTGCACGATATCGGCAAGGCCGTCGATTTCGAGGTTGAGGGCACGCACGCCACCATTGGTGCCGAACTTGCTGGTCGCTACGGTGTCCCCAAGGCCGTGGTCAACTGCATCGAGTCACACCACCACGAGACAGAGCAGCAGACGCTCGAGTCGGTCTTGGTGGAAGCTGCGGATGCCATCTCCGGTGCCCGCCCGGGCGCCCGCCGTGAGAGCCTGGAGCACTATATCAAGCGCATCCGTGGTCTCGAGGAGATCGCTCGGTCGTTCAATGGGGTCGAGGAGTCGTACGCCATCCAGGCGGGTCGTGAGATCCGCATCATCGTTCGCCCTGGTGAGATCGATGACCTGGAGTCGCTCAGGCTCTCGCGTGAGGTCGCGCGCAAGATCGAGGAGACGATGGAGTATCCCGGTCAGATCAAGGTGACCGTGATTCGCGAGACGCGCTCGGTCGAGTACGCCAAGTAGGTTCGCATACTGCAGTCCAAGAGGGGCGCCATCGGCGCCCCTCTTTCCGTTCCCGGTCAAGCCATAGTGGAGCGAACCTGCCGAAATGGGTGCAAGCCATTGTGGGTTGTGACTATTTATAGTACAATGTAGTCACAGTGGAGGAAGGAGAGTGCCGTGGAGATCGTGACGACGGTCCGTGAGCTCAAGTCTCGTCTGAGTGCGTATCTGCGTCGGGTGGAGGCAGGGGAGACCGTGACAATCACCCGCCACGGTGTGGTGGTTGGGCGTATCGTTCCCGCGGATACACCACTCGAGGCACGGTTGGTAGCGCTGGAGCAGGCCGGACTCCTGGCCTGGAAAGGTGGGCGCCTCCCGCCGCTGGCTCCGGTGGCCCAGACGCAGGGATCAACTGCGGTTGCCGATCTCCTGATAGAGGACCGGGAATGATCGTCTATCTGGACGCCAGCGCACTGGTCAAGCGCTATGTCGCTGAACGAGGCACCGACGATGTGGCGCGCCTCGTCGAGGAGGCGTTGGTTGTGGGCACTTCGCTCATCAGCCGGGCCGAGACGAGTGCGGCTCTGGCCAAGGCAGTTCGTCTGGGCGCGCTTACGCAAGCTTCTGGCGCCGCTGCGTTGCAGGTCTTTCGTCGCGAATGGCCACTGTTGGTCCGGGTGCAGGCAACCGAGGTCGTGATGGCGAGAGCTGATACATTGGCCTGGGACCTCAACCTGCGTGGGTACGACGCTGTGCACCTATCGACGGCACTGACCTGGCAGGAAGGGCTGGGTGAAGCCATTACCCTGGCAACCTTTGATCGGCAGCTCTGGGATGCTGCCCGGATGCAAGGGGTCTCGACGTTCCCGGAGGATCTGCCGGTTTGGCTGGCGCAAGCGTAGCCGGCGAGTGCCGGAGCGCTACGCTTGCCCCCAGAACGCTTGCAGGGCCGCCTCGCCTCCGGCGGTTCGCACAGTTGCCACCGCCCGCTGATACTCGGCGCAGGTCCGTTGGTAGGCGGCTGCGTAGGCATACCAGAACTTCCAGCCGCGCTCCGGACCGTCGAGGTTCATCGCCTCGTGGGATTCGGGCGAGACATAGATGCGCCGGGCGAGCTTGCCCAGGAGCGGCACGTAGTAGATGAGGTCCCTCCACATCACGAACGTGCCCGTCCGCAGCCCCGGATGGCCCAGCAATCCCGGCACCAACCCGTCGATCTCCTCTGCGGGAGGGCGGGGACGTCCCCTCTGGGACTCGAGCCATAGGTCCACGTAGTTCGAGTGCGCGTAGAAGTCCTGAACGGTGTGGAAGAGGTGCCCCAGCGCCGCGCGCATCTGCGCGCCGTCAGCCTCCGCTGCGATTGTCGCGGCAACCGCTGCGATTACCGCGTGCTCTTCTTCCACGTAAGCCAAGGACTCCGCGATCTTGTTGTTGTCGCAGTGGAAGTGGGGCTTGTTTCCAAGCTGGTAGCGCAGGGCATCCTGCCCCAGGTTGGCGGCAATCACCTCGCCGAGGGCGGTTTCGGTGAAGTCGGCTTCCAGGGCTTTGCGGATCAGGGCGGTGTGGTATTGGGCATGCATACGAGTGAGCGAGAAAACGAAACGGCGAGTAGAGAATCAAGAACAAAGAACAGAGAATCAGGAATGCAGAGAAAGTGAGCGGCGCGAAAGCGGCCCCGATGGGTTTGCATTCTGCGGAGAGTGTAGCATGTTTTTGGGTAAGCCGATAGTGGGTGATGTCTGCTAAGCGCAGAAGACCTGTGAGCTTTGCGGCTCGGCGGGGCTCGCATTTGGCAGGAAAAGTTCAAGGGCCTTGCGTGCCGGCGAGCGGGTCGATGCCCGTGGCATTCGCAGGGTGATGTACAAGAGAGGTGGACTGGGATGGCACTCGCACGACGAGGGATGGGGGTAACGATGGCAGCACTGCTCTTGGTTGCGGGATGCGCGGGGGCAGAAGGGGTGCCTATTACGACAGAGATATCGCCCACTGATACGGCGCCGCTGCCGACGGATACGCTGCGTCCGACAGTTGCTTCTACAGCGACGCTAGTACCCGAGCGCGTGCCGCCGGAGAGACCGCTACTGCTAACGCACTTCATGCCCTGGTACCAGACGCCTGAGGTGAGCGGCTATTGGGGCTGGCACTGGACCATGGAGCACTTCGACCCGGACACGGTCGATGCCGAAGGACATCCCGAGATCGCTTCCTATACGCTCCCACTCACCGGTCCCTATGACTCGCGCGATCCGGCGATTCTGGAGTACCAGGTGCTGTTGATGAAGCTAAGTGGCATCGATGGCGTGATCGTCGACTGGTATGGCATCGAGGCCTTCTGGGACTATGGCGTCCTGAACGAGAGCACGCACGCGCTCTTTGATGCGGTGAAGGCCGCCGGCCTCCAGTTCGCCATCTGCTACGAGGATCAGTCGATCAAGCACATGGTCGACAACAAGCACCTTTCCTCTGCCGACGTCTACACCCACGGTCAGGATGTGATGCGCGCGATGGAGGCGGATTGGTTTGGCGATGACGCCTACCTCAAGGTTGGGGGGCAGCCGGCGCTCTTCACCTTCGGGCCGCAGTACTTCAAGAACGCCGCCGCCACGGCCGCGTATCCCTGGCCGCCGATGTGGGCCAGCAAGGAGGGCGTGCTGACGCAGGAGGCCCTCACCGATTATCTGACCGGCTTCTACGCCAAGGCGCAAAAGTGGCCGGTGCTCGTCGGGGGAGCCTTCCCCGGCTTCCACGACATCTACAAGGACGCCGGCGTCTCTGCCGAGGAGCGGGTCCTCGACGCGCGGGATGGCGCCACCTTCCGCGAGACGCTGCAGCTCGCGCTTGAGCACCAGCCCGACATGATCCAGTTGATCACGTGGAACGACTATGGTGAGGACACCACGATAGAGCCGACCGAGGAGTACGGCTACCGCTACCTGGAGGTCGTCCAGGAGACGCGGCGCGCCACCGATCCCGAGCCCTTCCCCTACACGCCCGACGATCTGCGGCTACCGCTGTTGTTGTTCCAGCTCCGCAAGGCCCACGTGGGTGACGGCGCGGTCAATACCGAACTCGACACGGCGGTCACCGCGCTCCTGTCGGGCGACGCAGCGGCAGCACGCGCTATCCTAGAGGGATATGCGGCGCCATAGGCCCAGGACTATCGCATCTTGTACCAGCAACACACAGCTCCGATTCTTGCGAGGGTACGCGTCGGAGCGCGCAACTCGGAAGCCGGCGCAAGGTGCCCCGATCCCGATCGGCGAAACCTTGCGAACGGAAACGGCGCATGCCCGCAACAGCGAAATGCGATAGTCCTACGTAGACTCTAGGTGAGTGCGGGTATAATGGAAGAAAATCTGCTTTGCGGAAAATCTTCCATCAGGAGGGTCGCTCGATGGAGACTCTTACCGTTAAGGTACGGCAAAAGGGCGTCATCACGCTCCCTGCAGAAGTGCGACAGCGCTACAATCTCGCCGAGGGCGATATCTTCACCCTGATCGACCTGGGAGAAGGGGCCTTGATGTTGGTGCCCAAGGTCTCGGAGGTGGCACGGTTGGGTGATGAGGTCGCGCGGCAACTGGAGGCCGAGCAGGTCTCCCCGGAGGATCTGCTGGACGCCCTGGACAAGGAACGCGCGGCTTACTACCGCGCGCACTATGAAGAAGCCTGACCTTTTCTTTGACAGCAGCGCGTTGATCGCGGGCATCATATCGGCTACCGGGGCTGCGAGGGCTCTGTTGCTCCTTGCTGAGGATGGTGCGATCTCATTGATTGTGTCGGAGCAGGTCATCGCTGGGACCGAGCGCGTTGTTGCTCGCAAGGCCCCGCGTGCGTTGCCCTATTACCGGGCAGCACTTCGCGCTACTGGCCTCCGTGTCGTACGCGATCCTGAACCCGATGGGTTGATCTCCTATCAGGACATCTGCTCACATCAGCCCGATGTGCCCATCGTCGTTGCCGCCATGCTTGCCGGCGTGGATTTCCTGGTCAGTCTCAATCGCCGGCACTTCGGTGATGACCCGGCGGTCGCGGCGTGGTCGGGATTGCGCGTTGGCACGCCCGGCGACGCGCTCACCTGGGTGCGGGAGAGGCTGACAGAATAGGGGAACTCATCGCATAACGGTGTCCACTCATCTCTATCTCGCTCCCGCGGGCGGCGGGAAGACGGCCTATCTCGTCGACTTTGCGCGGCAAGCGGCACAGGAACTTTCCGCCGGGTCACGCGGATGTGGCTACGGGCCACGCGTGATCGTGCCTACGCGTCTCCAGGTGCGCATGTGGCGCGAGCGGCTGGCGCAGACGGGCGGGGCGCTGGGCGTGACTATCGGCACTTTCGACGACGTCTACCGCGAGGTGCTGCGCGCCTCCGGACGGCGGGTCACCCGCTTGGTCGATGCGGTCCAACTGCGATTGCTACGATCCCTGGTCGGCGAAGCGCCTCTGACCTACTACGACCGGATCCGCGCGCTGCCGGGCTTCGTCCAGGCGCTCCGCGATCTTATCAGCGAGCTCAAGGCCGGCGGCATCTTCCCCGACGGGTTCCTAGCTGCGGTCCAGGAGATGCGTGCCGGCCCGCGGCTCGAGGAGCTGGCGCAGCTCTACGACGCTTACCAGCGCCGCGTGCAGCAGGAAGACTGGGCCGACTACGCCGGCGTCGGTTGGCTGGCGGAGGAGGACCTGGTCGCGCACCCGGGAATCGCGGCGGACTGGCCGTGTGTGCTGGTCGACGGCTTCGACGATCTGACCACGGTCCAGGTGCGGGTCCTGGCCCGCCTTGCGGAGCGGGTTGGGCAGATGATCATCACACTCACGGGCACAGCCGAGAGTATTGAGCGCTCGCTGGTGCACAAGCGCTTCATCCACACGCGCCAGCAGTTGGAGCACGAACTGCGCATTGTGGCAGAGCCGCTGCCCGCTGTGCTCGACGTCACAGGCAGGGCATGGCCACTGGCCCATCTGGAGCGCACGCTGTATGCCGGCGTGGGCGACCGGATGCCCGCACCCAACGGCAGCGTGACCCTGGCTGCCGTGCCCGATCGTGAGGCCGAGGTGCGCACGGCACTGCGGTGGGTCAAGGCGCGGATCGTCCGCGATGGCCTGCGACCCGGTGAGACGGCGATCCTGGCGCGCAGCCTGGAGCCCTATCGCGCCCATCTCCAGCAGGTTGGCGCCGAATACGGGTTGCCGGTGCGGGTAGCGGGGGGGCAGCCGCTGCGGGGCAATCCTGCCATCGCAGCGCTGCTTGATCTGCTCTCACTGACAATCCCCGGTGATGGGCACTTTGCCTGGCGACCGACGGTCCAGGCCTGGCGTTCCCCTTACTTCGACTGGGCTCCGCTTGGCATCACCCCACAAGATGCCGCGGCGTTGGAGGCCGTGGCACGCTGGGGCAGCGTGGTCGGTGGGCCGGCGCAATGGGAGGAGGCCTTTGCGCTGTTGCAGGCAGCCGTGCCGCCGTCTGTTGACCGTGAAGAGGAAGGGGCCTCCATCGCCGGGGCTGGGCTCACGACCCTGGAAGCCGGGGCGCTCTGGGCCGCCTTCCGGCGTTTCTGTCGCTGCATCACCCCGCCTGAGAGCGCGCTCCCCTATCGCGACTTCGTGATCTGGCTCGAGCAGCTCATCGGCGGCTCGGAGGTTGAACCCTCGCAAGCGGCGGAGGCTGATCCTGAGATGGTGGATGCCGGAACCCCTCGCAAGGTGCAGAGCCCTTGCGAGGGGGCGGAGGGGGAGGGGATGACGCTGGGGTTGGCGTGGCGGGCTGAGGCGCCCGAGGCCGGGGGGGCCGTGGCCCGCGATCGCGCGGCCCTGGAGGCGCTGAAGGATGTGCTGCGCGGCCTCGTCTGGGCCGAGGAAGCCCTCGCGGGGCCGCCCGTGACCTTCGCGACGTTTCTCGAGGACCTGATCGGGGCCATCGACGCGGCGACCTACCAACTGCCGTTGGCTACCGATGCCGACATCATCTTGGCCGCCGAGGTTGCCCAGGCACGGGGGCTCGGATTCCGTGCGGTGGCGGTTCTGGGATTGGCCGAGGGTGAGTTCCCGGCAGCGCTGGCCGAGGACCCCTTCCTGCGCGATGCCGACCGCGCCCGTCTGCGCGATGGTTTCGGGCTGCCCATCGATCGCTCGCCCGAGAACCTGGAGGTCCAGATCTTCTATGAGGCGATCACCCGGCCCCGCGATGCGCTGCTGTTGACGCGTCCACGCATTGCTGACAACGGCGCGCTCTGGGAGCCCTCACCATTCTGGGAGGAGGTGCTCCGGCGGCTCGCCATCACGCCGCTGGAGACGACAAGCCGGAGCTTCCCGGCACCCGATGAGGCGGCCTCGTGGCCTGAGTTGCTGGCGGCGATCGTCCCGTCTGCTGCGTCGATCGCGCAGCCCGGGACCGGCAGCGCGTGGGCCTGGGCTGGCCAGCATGCCCCCGTCCTCTGCGAGCGGATCGTGCACGGACAGGCCGTGCTCGCTGCACGCCTCGCAGACATAGGGCCGGCAGGCAGCCGGGGTGAGGGCGCTCTACACCAGGGGAGCCCGCTGGACGGCGATCTGACCGGTTGGGCAGCGACGTTCGCGGAGCGCTTTGGCCTACACCAACTCTGGAGCGCCAGCCGTCTGGAGCAGTACCGCGCCTGTCCCTATTGGTTCTTCACGGGCAGCGTTCTGCGGCTGGAGCCCCTCCAGCCGCCCAGCGAGGGCCTGGATGCGCGGCAGCTTGGCAACATTTACCACCACATCCTGGAGCAGCTCTACAGAGCCGTCGGGCCGGAGGGCGATGGCGAGGCGCTGCTGGCAGCCCTGCCGGAGATCGCCGCTGCCGTGCTCGATGCTGCGCCGCGGGAGGAGCAGTTCCGCGAGACCGCCTATTGGCAACGGACGCGGGAGCAGATCCTTGCGCACGTGGAGCAGTCGGTGCGGGCGCTGGCGGCACTGGGTGGCGGCTACCGGTTCAGCGAGGCCGAGAGAACCTTCGGCATCGCCGGTCAGCCGGGGCCGGCGTTGGTCGTGCACGATGGCGGCGACAGTTTCAGTGTCCACGGGTATATCGACCGGGTGGACCGTGACGATGCCGGGCACGTGCGCATCGTGGATTACAAGACGGCAGGGCCGTCGACCTTCACCAACGCTGCGGTGCGCGACGGCAAGAAGCTGCAGCTTCCGCTCTATGCCCTCGCCGCGCAGGAGGCGCTCGGGCTGGGGCAGGTGACCGAGGGCTTTTATTGGCACGTGCAGCACGCCAAGCCCAGTGGTTTCACGCTCGCAGGGTTTTCGGCGGGAGATAGGCACGGACCTCAGGCCGCGATGGAGCACGTCGTGGCGCTGGCCTGGGAGGCAGTGCGCGGCGCGCGCGCGGGGGCCTTTG
>JAKJAE010000091.1:292-8898 GCA_022707665.1 Chloroflexota bacterium | reverse complement strand
GAGCGGCCAAGGGCCGCACCCTCAGATCACGATCGCCGGGCTCTAAGAGCGGCCAAGGGCCGCACCCTCAGATCACGATCGCCGGACTCTAAGAGCGGCCAAGGGCCGCACCCTCAGATCACGATCGCCAGGCTATAAGAGCGGCCCACTCATCCTGAACGCGCCGCTCGGTTACGGCAAGTCCTGTGCTTTCGAGTGCCGTGACGACGGATTCGATCTGCTCCTCGAGGATGCCGGAAACTACCAACGCGCCCCCGCTGGCGACGCGGTCTGCCAGCCCGGAGCCCGCCATCGCTACGATCACGGGGGCGAGGATGTTGGCGACGACCAGGCCAAAGGATGACGCCACATTCTCCAACGACCCAAGCGCCAGGTCGATCGCGTCCGTCAAACCATTGGTAGCCATATTGGCCCGCGCCGCGATGACGGCATTCTCGTCGTTGTCGACGGCCAACACACGCCCTGCCCCGAGGCGCGCTGCCACCATTGCCAGGATGCCAGTGCCGGTGCCAAGGTCCAGTACGGTCGTACCAGGCTCGACGAGGTCTTCCAGTGCGGTGACGCACAACTGCGTCGTGGGGTGCAGGCCCGTGCCAAACGCCAATCCGGGGTCCATCTCCAACACCACCTCTCCCGGTTTGGGTTCATAGATGCGCCAGGTAGGCTTGATCACGATCCGCCGTCCGAGGTGGAGCACCTGAATCTGTTCCTTCCAGGTCGCGGTCCAGTCTTGATCCACCACGGACCGGAACCTGGGCTCAGGGATGACGGGCCAGATCTGGTGAAGGTGCCACAGCCCTTCCTCGACACGGCGCCGCCGCGTATTGATGTCTGCGTCGACTGCCAGGTAGGCCTTGACCGTGACGGTTGGGGAAAGCTCGCCCTCGCTGCCCAGATCGAGCGCGACGCCCTGGGGGGCATGGCGGCTGAGGACCTCGGCAACCGCTTCGGCGGCCTCGTGGTTGACCTCGACGCTGACCTCAAGCCACGCCATCGGCGTTGTCATGGGCTAGAGCCCCAGCGCTTCTCGGACCCGGTCGACAAAGCTCTGTTTTTCCTCGATGATGGACTCCGTCCCGAGGGTTTCGCCCAGCTTCGCGAACAGCTCACGTTGTTCCTCGGTGAGCTTCTTAGGGATCTCGACTTGTGTCACGATCAGCTCATCCCCGCGTCCCCCGCCGCGAAGCTGCGGGATGCCCTGCCCGCGCAACCGGAAAATGGCACCGGATTGCGTGCCTGCGGGGATCGTGATCTGGCGGTCGCCATCGAGTGTTGGCACGGTGACGGTATCGCCAAGCGCTGCCTGCGCTACGTTCACCCTGAGCTCGAGGATGATGTCGTTATCGCGGCGCTTGAAGTACTCGTGCGGTTTGACGCTGAGGGTGATGTACAAGTTGCCGTTTGGACCGTTGAGGTCACCAGGTTCCCCCTGCCCGGACACCCTGATGGTGACACCGTCATCCACGCCTGCCGGGATGGCTACCTGAATGCGCCGAGTCTGGTAAGTCCGTCCCGAACCGTGGCACTCCGGGCAAGGCGTGCGGACAATGGTGCCTTTCCCCTGACATTGAGGACAGGTCGTGATGTTGACAAAAGATCCCAGTAGCGTGTGCTGCACCTGCCGGGTCTGGCCCGACCCCCGGCACTCTGGGCAGGTTTCGGGCGATGTGCCTGGCGCTGCACCGGTGCCATTGCAGGCAGTGCAGACCTCCAGGCGGCGCACCTCGACCTCTTTATCGACGCCGAAGGCGGCTTCCGTAAAGGAGATCTCCAGCACTGTTCGGATGTCGTTGCCGCGCTGGGGGCCACCCCGGCCCGCCCGTCCGAAACCACCAAAGCCTCCGAGGTTGCCGAAGACCTCCGCGAAGATGTCAAAGGGGTCGCGCATACCGCCGAAGTCGACTCCGCCGAAACCAGGCGGAACGTCTGTGCCGTAGCGATCGTACATCGCCCGCTTCTCGGCGTCCGCTAGCACCTCGTAGGCAGCGTTGACCTCTTTGAACCGCTCCTCGGCGTCGAGTTCCTTGCTCACGTCGGGATGATACTTACGGGCAAGGTTGCGGTAGGCCTTCTTGATATCTTCCGGGCTCGCATCGCGGGAGACGCCCAACGTACTGTAATAGTCTTGACTCATCGTTGCTCCATCTACCCAAAAACGTGACGCCAGCACTGCCCACGCTGCAGCACCTGGGAGGGGCGACTGCTACCGGGGCAATGCCGGCGAGTTGGCTCTTCAGACCTTAGCTATCTGTGCTGTCGGCGGTGTTGGGGTTCGGCGGCGTGGATACCTCCTCGGCCGGCGGTTGGGGCGCAGCAGGTCCCTTGGCTACCACCACCAGCGACGGGCGAAGGATGCGGTCTCCGATCATGTAGCCGGTCTCAATCTCTGCAACGACTTCGCCATCGTTGAAACCTTCAACTTCCTGACAAAGCACAGCCTCGTGCAGTCCCGGATCGAAAAGATCACCAGGCTTCAGTGCAATGGGAGTGACGCTCTCCGCTTCGAGGACAGACTTCACCTTGCGTTCGACCAGGCGAATGCCGTCCAACCACGGATCACTGCTAAAGGCCTCGGGAATCATCTCGAATGCGCGCTTGAAGTCATCGAGGATGGGCAGGAGTCGCGATAGCAGTTGGGCGTTCGCCGTGAGACGGTACTGTGCTTGTTCTGCCTCGGTTCGCTTACGGAAGTTGGCGAAGGCGGCCTGGGAACGCTGCCACCCGTCCAGATACTCGGCTGCTTTCTTCTCGGTCTCACCGAGCGTCGCTTCCATTTGTGCAAGCTGTGCCATGAGAGCATCGCTCTCGACCTCAGCCTGTTCCGCGCTGTCTGCGCTCACCTCTGTTGGCTGAACCGGCATATCGGGAGTGCCGCCATCGGCGGTGTCGTTTCGAAGTTTCTCTTCCGTCATTTTGTCTTGCCTCCGGAGATAGTGCAGGTTGTAACCCATCCCGCGCGATTCTGGGCGGGATCGGTCCGGGTATCAGTTGAGTGAGTCGTCGGTCCGCTCGAGGGATTCGACCTGGAAGTCGGAGCGGAAGTCGGGCTGGTAGATGTCGTAGACGAGCTCGCCCAGGACGTTTGCGACAAACCGTACGGCCGAGATCGCCCGACCATAGTGCATACGGATCGGTCCGACCACGCCCAGAGCGCCAGTAGCGTAGTCAGCCACGCCATAGCGTGCGAGCACGATGCTGCAGGTGCGGAGCTCGTCCCACCGTCCCTCGCCGCCGATAAGCACCCGGACGCTGCCGATACCCACCGAAGGGGTGAGCGTTTCGGCGACAACGGCCTGGAGCAAGCTGCGTTCCTCCAGGACACGGACAAGGGCGTTCGACGCGTCTTCGGCAACGGCAAACTCCGGGGCCTGAAGCAGGTCGGACAGCCCGTGGTAGTAGAACTCGTCCGAGGGCTCTCCTTCGGCGCTTTGCATGGTCGACAGGACGAGCTGGGCGATGTCGGCCTCGAGCGGTGGGAACTCGTGCATATGTTGCTTGATCTGGTCGGCATCCTTGCCTGCGCAGCTCTGGTTCAGCCTATCGGCCGCCTCGCGGAGGGCATTCTGGGTCATCGGCTCAGAGAGCGCCAACATCTGTTGCTCGACAGTGCCACCTTCCATCACTAGAATCAGGAGCACGGCCCGACCGTGAGTGGCGATGAGTTCCAGATGCTTGAAGATCGACCGTGTGGTCCGGGGCGCCGTCAGGATGGCGGCGGCTTGTGCCGCTTTCGCCAGAACAGTGGAGGCCAGTGGCATCCACTCCTCGATGCGGTTGCGCGCCTGGTAGAACTGATGGGCGATCGTCCGTTGCTCGTTCTGGGGCAGCGATCCCTCTTCCATCAGCCGCTCGACAAAGTAGCGGAAGCCCTGGTCCGTGGGTACCCGGCCGGCTGACGTATGTGGCTGGAGAAGATAGCCCAGTTCCTCGAGGTGTGCCATTTCGTTGCGCACCGTCGCTGGGCTCACGCCCAGGTCATACCGCTCCACGAGCACACGCGAGGCGACCGTGCCGGCCGTCTCGACGTGCTCCTTGATAATCAGTCTCAGGAGCATTTCCTGCCTGGGTGTAAGCGTTCCCGCGTCTGCCATAGGATATCCGTGGTCCTCGCTTAGCACTCACCTTATAAGAGTGCTAACACGACCTATCAAAATGATACCATGAAGGACTTGCATGTCAACATTCAGGTGTTGAGACATAGGCCTGTGGGGGCACGGGACGCACATCCTGGAGCTATGGCCTCGGCGTTTCCGGTCGGTCCCGGATGGGTGTACAATCAACCAAAGAGATGCTCGCGGCTTTCGTATGGGTCTACCCTGTGAGGAGGAATGAAGCATATGGTGATAGCTAAAGCAATAGCGGAAGCCGGTTTGCTGTCGCATGATGCAGTGCTGGCGACCTTGACGAAGGGTTTGGGTGGCAAGTTTGCCGGGCAGAAGGTGCTGGTTCTGATCCCCGACCACACGCGCTCGCTCCCGTTGCCCGAGCTTTTCCGTATGGTGGTCGAGGTTCTGCGCGATGCGAGCCAACTCACGGTCATGGTCGCACTGGGAACCCATCCCGGTTATTCAGAAGAGGGGCTTAACCGTTTGGTCGGCATCACGGCTGATGAGCGTGCCACCCTCTACCGGCACGTTCGCTTGATCAACCATGCCTGGGATGATCCCACGGCGTTGACCTCGATTGGCGTGATTGATGCGGAAGAGATTCGGGAGCTCGCAGGGGCAAGCTGGCATCCCTCCTTGCCGACCAGCGTCGACGTGCGGATCAACAAGGCTGTTCTGGAACACGATGCCATCGTCATCCTCGGGCCGACGTTTCCCCACGAAGTGGTCGGGTTTTCTGGTGGGGCCAAGTACTTCTTCCCGGGCATTTCGGGGCCCGATGTGATCAATGCTACCCACTGGTTGGGGGCGCTGGCGACGGTCGTCGGGACGATCGGCATCAAGGACACGCCGGTTCGCGCCATGATTCATGCCGCGACGCGCCGCCTGACAACGCCCACGACGTTGGTGGCGCTCATCGTCGAGGGCCACGACCTGGCGGGCATGTTGGTCGGTGACGTCTATGACACCTGGAGCGCCGCAGCCGATATATCGTCGCTGCGCCACATCCAGTGGTGCGACCGGCCCTTCAAGCGGGTGCTCTCCTGTTGCCCCCCGATGTACGATGAGCTCTGGACCGCGGGCAAGTGTATGTACAAGATGGAGCCCGTCGTCGAGGTCGGTGGGGAGGTGGTGATCTACGCGCCGCACCTCGATGTTGTGAGCCATGTCCATGGCAAGTACATCTATGAAGTCGGTTATCACATCCTGCCCTACTTCCTGAACGATTGGGAGCGCTATCGTCACATTCCGTTAGGCGTGCTGGCCCACAGCACCCACGTGCGTGGCTCGGGTATGATGGTGGATGACGTGGAACGGCCGAATGTCACGGTGACGCTGGCGAGCAAGATCTCCCCTGAGGACTGCGCCAGGTTGAACCTGGGCTATCTTGATCCGGCCAGTATCGATCCTGCGGACTGGCAAAACCGTGAGGATGAGGGCATCCTCGTCGTTGCCAGGGCGGGTGAGAAGCTATTCAAGGTCAAGTAAGGAGTACAAGATGCGATACGGTATCGACCTGAAGACAGAGGGAGCACTGGATCTGGTTTCGTTGGGTGCGCTGGTGCACCGCTTGGACCCCGGTGTGGTTCCTTTCCGGAAGGCTACCCATTGCGACATTCACGTGAGTGGCGGTGAGTTCAACGTCGCAGCGAATCTGTCTGACTGCTTTGGGATGAAGACGGGCATTGTCTCTGCGATGGTGGATTATCCCATTGGGGCCTTGATCGCCGAGCGTGTACGCGCTATGGGCGTGAAGCCGTTCTACAAGCACTTCTCCCACAACGGCGTCACCGGTCCGAATATGGCGACGGTCTACTCCGATCGTGGACAGGGTGTGCGCGCCCCGGTGGTCTTCTACAATCGCTCCAATGAGGCCGCGGCGCGGCTCAAGCCCGGCGACATCGATTGGGATGCCATCTTCAGGGAGGGTGTCCGCTGGTTCCACAGTGGCGGCATCTTTGCGGCGTTATCTGAGACCACGGGAGAGGTAATCATCGAGGGCATGAAGGCCGCCAAGGCTGCGGGTGCCATTACCTCGATTGACCTCAACTACCGCGCCAAGCTTTGGGATATCTGGGGCGGACACGACGTAGCCCTGAAGGTTCTGCGGCGGATCGTGGAGCACGTCGACGTGATCGTCGGCAATGAGGAAGACTTGCAGATGGGCCTGGGCGTCGCCGGCCCTGAAGTGGCCGCCGCCGGGGGCACGAGATCCAAGCTCGATCCGAGTGCTTTCTTCGCCATGATCGACCAAGTGACTGAGATGTATCCCCAGGTCAAAATCGTGGCCACAACCCTGCGCGAGGTGCACTCGACCAACCGGCATAGCTGGGGCGCAGTTGCCTGGATCGATGGCAAGACCTATCAGTCTCCCACGTGTGAGCTGGATGTCCTCGATCGCGTTGGTGGCGGCGATGGCTATGCGGCGGGCTTCTTCTATGGGCTAATGACCGGGGCCTCGGAGCAAGAAGCGGTGAACCTGGGGTGGGCCCACGGCGCTCTCTTGACCACCTTCCCGGGTGATACGACGATGGCGACCGTGGATCAGGTTCGGGCATTTGCCAAGGGAGGCTCGGCGCGCATCCAGCGTTGATGGCGGAGCCTGGGATAGCACAATCGGGAGAGAGGTCACGGAGGGACACGTTCCTCTCTGGTTACTTCTCTCTGTGTGTCCTTTGACCAAACTGTGAAGACTGACAATAGAGGAGACCTATGCCGGAGTTAACGCAGACCGCACTTGAGCACCTATGCATCAACACCATCCGATTTCTGTCGGCAGATGCGATACAACAGGCCAACTCGGGACATCCCGGCCTGCCCATGGGCACGGCGCCAATGGCTTTCGCGCTCTGGACGCGCCATCTTCGACACAATCCGTCCAATCCTACCTGGCCTGATCGCGATCGTTTCATCCTATCCGGCGGCCACGGCTGTATGTTGTTGTACTCCCTACTCTACCTCACCGGCTACGATCTGCCGCTTGACGAGCTGAAGCGATTCCGCCAATGGGGCAGCCTTACCCCCGGCCATCCGGAGTTCGGGTTGACACCGGGCGTCGAGACGACCACGGGTCCGTTGGGGCAAGGGTTCAGCAACGGCGTCGGTATGGCGATCGCCGAGGCCCACCTGGCCAAGGTCTACAACCGGCCCGGGCACGAGATCATCAACCATTACACCTATGGCATCGTCACCGACGGCGACCTGATGGAGGGCGTGGCTTCGGAGGCAGCGTCGCTGGCAGGGCATTTGCGCCTTGGCAAGCTCATCTACCTCTACGACGACAACAGCATCTCCATCGAGGGATCAACGGCCCTTGCCTTCACCGAGGACCGGGCGAAACGTTTCGAGTCCTATGGCTGGCACGTGCAGCGTGTCGCTGATGCGCTGGATGTGGAGGCGATTGACCTGGCGATTCAGGCTGCCAAGCAGGATCCCCGACCCTCTATCATCATGGTGCCGAATGTCATCGGGTATGGCCTGCCCACGCGCGCGGGTACGGCCAAGGCCCATGGAGAGCCGGCCGGCGAGGCTGAGCTCCTGGGTGCCAAGGAGAGTCTGGGGTGGCCAAACGAGCCGCGCTTCTATGTGCCCGACGCGTCGTTAGCGTTCTTCCGCCAGGCAGTATCCCATGGTGCTGCACATGAACAGGCCTGGAAAGAGAAGTTCGAAGCCTACCGCGCCGCCTACCCCGATCTCGCGGCTGAACTGGAAAGGCGTCTGTCTGGCGAGCTCCCGCAAGGTTGGGCCGATGGGCTGCCCGAGTTCCCGCCCGACGCCAAGGGATTGGCATCGCGTGCCTCTTCAGGAAAGGTGCTCAATGCCATTGCGGATAGGCTGCCTGAGCTTGCTGGTGGATCGGCTGACCTGGCGCCTTCGACGGTCACGTGGCTGGCCAGTAGCCCCGCGTTTGCCGGCGCCACCCAGGAAGGGAGCGATTCTTACGAAGGACGCAACTTCCACTTTGGCGTGCGCGAGCACGGGATGGGCGCGATCGTCAACGGCATGGCCTACCACGGTGGGATGATCCCGTTTGGCGCAACCTTCTTCGTTTTCTCGGACTATCTGCGGCCGGCACTGCGTGTGGCCGCCATCTCTCACCTGGGTTCCATCTGGGTCTTCACCCATGACAGCATCGGCGTGGGCGAAGACGGCCCGACACATCAGCCCGTCGAGCATCTGGCTGCACTGCGGGCTATCCCCAACTTCGTGACCCTTCGCCCAGCGGACGCCAACGAGGTCCGTGAGGCGTGGAAAATCGCGGTCGAGAACCGCCATTGTCCGACGGCACTGGTGCTGACCCGGCAGGCCCTGCCCACGCTTGACCGGTCAACCTATGCGCCCGCAGATGGTGTGCGCCGTGGTGCGTACGTTTTGGCCGACCTGGGGCTCAAGGATGCTGTGACAGAACCGCAGGTCATCCTGATGGCCAGCGGGTCGGAGGTGAGCCTGATCGTGGAGGCCGGGCACCACCTGGCAGAGAAGGGCGTCGCCGTTCGCCTG
>JAKJAE010000091.1:0-229 GCA_022707665.1 Chloroflexota bacterium | reverse complement strand
TCACAGGGTTGGCATCGCTGGGT
Organism: Chloroflexota bacterium; assembly: GCA_022707665.1. Taxonomy (GTDB): domain Bacteria; phylum Chloroflexota; class Anaerolineae; order B4-G1; family SLSP01; genus PWVB01. The sequence continues at coordinate 206 of JAKJAE010000091.1, read as the reverse complement.
GGGCTCACGTGGCCAGGTTCTCAGCCTCGACCGCTTTGGTGCCTCGGCACCCGGGGCGACGGTCTTCAAGGAGCTTGGCTTCACTGTGGACAACGTGGTGAAGGCGGCGATGTCGGCGCTTGCCTGACGGATCAAAGATGGGGGTGGGATAACGGGCGCCCCCCTGTTGGAGAGGGTAGGAAGGGCATACGATGCACACCATACAA
>JAKJAE010000090.1 GCA_022707665.1 Chloroflexota bacterium | reverse complement strand
CGTGGTCCAGGAGCCAGCAGAAGGGCTTGGGGGCTCTCATGATCTCGGCACGAAGCGTCGCGACGGCATCCTCGGGCAGGCGGCCTTGCAGCCGCGCGAGCATCGCGTGCTGCTCGATGCACAGCCGGCGGATCTCGCTGGGCGCCAGCCTGCGGAATGGATTGATCTTGAGCGCCGCGCCGAGGGCGATCTTGTGAAGATCGCTGTCACTGAAGCGAGTCGGGGACACCTGGCGCAGGGCGCGGTGGGCCTCAACCGCGGCGGGCAAATCCTCGAGGAGGAGCGCCGAGAGCTCGCGGTCATCCACCAGTTTGGGCCAGGTAGTATCACCGGTCTGCTCGATCAGGAACTCGCGCAGCGAGAGCGACAGGGCCGCCTCTCGCCCCGCCCGCACAGCCAAGTCCGGGTAGAAGAGCGTGCCCTGGCGGCTGCGGTCGACAAGCAGGATCCTGGCGTCGGGATCATCGCGGATCGCCTCGGCCATCTCGCGCAGCGCCAGATTGCCGGTGCAGAAGAGCACGGTATAGCCGTTCTCCTCGGCCCAGCCGTCGACCACGTGGGCGCCCGAGATGATCATGCGCTGCGGGTCGCGCAGGATGATCACCGGCCGGCCGATCAGCGGGTCTAGCTTCGAGAGGATCCAGGAGTCAATCATTCCTCCACCCACCTCCTCAGGCATCAACCCGCGGGCCGGGGCCAGACCTTGAGCGCGTACTGGAACAAGTGATCCCCTCTCTGATGGATCTTCTTCTCATCCCACGTGAACGGATCTGCCAGGTTCTGTAGGTACGCGTTCATCGCGAGGGCGCTCTGGGCGGCAATCTCTGAACGCTTGCGCCGGAAGGGGCCATTGCTGACAGCGCTGTTCAGCGCCGAGGTCAGCAGGGTCAGGTTGCCGAACGTGTGAATCATGGCGGCGCGATTCGCCATGAGCTCCTCGTGTGTGCGAGAGTCATCACGTGGTAGGGGATAATCGGACTCGTGCCACTTCTGAGGAAGCAGATGCTCGACCGTCAGTTTCGACAGGACTTGGATGTTCTCGCGCTTGTCGGTCTTCATCTCCCTGTCAATCGCCTGCAGGATCATCTGTGCCCTGAAGTGCGATTGCCTGTAAGCTGGCTGGGACAGCCAGGCAATCCTGAACTCCTCATCCGTGGGCCACCGCCCTGCAGCTCCCGTGGGCTCCAGCAGCAGCGCTTGAAGAGCATTCCGGTTCAGTGGCGATGCAGCTTGCAGATTGCTGAGCACGCTTAGGAAGAAGCGATTGTAGTTTTTCGTGGTCAGGCCGCACACCTGCCGCCGCACAAGGTAGGACTCAATGTCGGTGATAAGGCCCTCGATCTCAGTTGGCGGCAGTTGATCCCGCCTCTCGCCGAGAAGGAATAGGAGAAGCGGGTAGACTGTTGTCACCTCCAATGTCCGCAGGCGGCGGTAGAACAGTTCCAGACGAGTGGATTCCTCACTTGTGTAGAAATTGGCAAAGACCTTGCTGAACTCCTGTAGTTGCACTAGCTCAGTCTCGATTGAGGGATTGGTCTTGTCCTCCCACCACTTCTGGAACTCTTTGTAGATGCGTGTGATCAGAACTTCGGAACTGCGTTGATAGGTAAGGTAGTGGAACACAAAGAGGTCCAGACGTGTATACTTCTTGCGCCCCTGGCTCTCCTGGACCTTCCAGAACCCAAGTCCGCCATCAGGCGCCGGTTTGTCGTAGTCATACCAGTACTTGGTGTACAGTTGCTCTGAGTTGGCTTTCTGTCGCGCAGCCTCGAGAAACACGAAGTTCCGGATCAGGTCCGAGGGATCTAGTTGCACACCCCGGTCGTTCAGGGTCTCAAAGATCACCTGCGGATTGTCCTGCTGGTCCAATGTGATCGTGACAACGTCCGTCTGTCTCGTAACAGCTCTCTCCAGCGCGGTCAACCGGCTATGGATTTCAGCGATTGGCAGAGAGGGCTGCGGCTCGTTGCCGTCGTCGTCGCGGTCCCGTGCGTACTTCTCGATCTGGCGGTAGAAGAACAGGTAGGCATCTATCAAACGAGGGCGTGGTTCCGGTTGCCTGGCATACTTTCGGTACACCAGTGGATACTTCGGCAGCAGCTTCCCGGGTGAGCCGGCGCTGAAGATGTCTTCGAAGATGCGCTGATCAGCATTCGTCGGCCATATCTTGAAGCGTTCCACCGGTTGCATGTGGTGTAGCTTGTTCTCTGTCAGGATCGCCAAGTTATCAGCAAGTCCGTTATGTTCAACAGCTCGGGCATAGTCGCGCAACGCAATCAGGACCAACTGGAGCGTCGTGATACGTTGTTGTCCATCGACAACGGTCATCGCCGGTACCTCGAAGCCCATCGGGCGGACAGAGCTCACGACGACGGCGCCCAGGAAATGACGATGTAGCTCGTAGTAGAACTCCCCCTTGTCAAGCACATCAGTGGCTTTGTTGCTGATGTCATCCCAGAGAGGCTCCCATTGGTCCCCCTCGGTCCAGACGTACTGGCGCTGGAACAATGGCACAGCGTATCTAAGCTGTTTCTGGAAGAGCTCAAACACGGTAAGGTTCTCTGGCTTCATCCTTTTCTCCCGCTTGTGCGCATGGTCTTCAGCTAGCCAAGCTCTACTATGATGTGTTCATCATTACCGTCATGAGCAAGTTCCTGCTCCAGGAACCGGCTGAACTCCTCCACAACCTGCGCCACGTCCCCGGCCTCGATCGTGTGCTTGCTCGGCCTGAAGTCGCTGAGACGCACCTTGTGCACAGTAATGCGCTGGAGGCACCGCCGGAGGTGATCCAGAGCCCGCGCCGCCTCCGCCGCCGGAGGCGACCCCACATGGTCGATCAGGACCTTGGCCAGCGCGGCGGGCGAGGTTGCATCAAGCAAGGCATCGATGAAAGGCTCTTCCCGTCCTTGCTCCAACCGGCCGCGCAGTGCATCGCTCGAGAGCAGTGTGGCCTTGTCCAGGAGTGCGGCCTCCAGAGCAGCCCGGCACGCCGCCAGGGTGCGCTCCCCGGCCGCGATCCAGTCCTCGGCATTTGCCAGCGTCAGCGGGCAGCCGGCGGGCTCCGGCGACCGCTCTAGCTCGCGCTCGACCACGGCGCGCGTGAGGTGCGCGGGGAACAGGTCTTCCCCATCCGCGGCGTCAACGAAGCGCTGTTTCAACAGCCCCGCGACGCCCGACGAGAGCTGCGCGACCCCTTCCAGCCGTGCGATCGTCACAAAGATTGGATCATCCCGCAGCCCGCGGATAGCGGCGCGCGCCTGCTCTGTACCGCTCACCACCTGGTCAAAGGCCTGCAGATAGCGTGTGCTGTAGGACCGGATGGCCTCCGCCGCGGGCTCGAGCAGCTCGCCCAGCAGGCGGGCTTCGTTGGCCATGAGCTCGCTCAGGGATGCCAGCCGATCTCGCACCCTGGTCAGAGCCGCTGTTACAGGCGCCAGCGTCGGGACATCGGGCAGGGAAAGCTGAGCGTAGTGATAGGCCGCCCGTAGGCGATCGTCGTACTGGAGCAGCTTGCCGGCTTGCTCGATCTCGGCCTTGCGGGTGGCCAGATCATCCACATCCGCCTGATCCACGGCGTCTTCGCTGAAGACCCTGTAGCCAAAGGCCTTCTCCAGCCCGCTGCGCAGATAGGGGATAGGCTCCGCCGCCTCAACCGGACACGTCAGGAACTTCTCCCAGGCTTCCAAGCGTAGGGCCATGGGGTTGGGCTGTTGGATATCGGCGAACAGGCCAGCTACGCCACGGGCCATCGCCTGGAACGGCTTGGTCTTCTCCGCCTTGTAGGCGATCAGCCGCCGGATGCCATCCTGGATATCGGCATCCTCGTGCGCCACCTTGAGCGCCGGGTCCTCCAACAGCGCCGCGGCGAAGGGCGCTAGCATCTCCCAACCCTCGGGGGGTTTGAGGCGCTGGACTTGATGGAAGGCATCCAACAGCGCCACTTTGAAGTCGATGCCGGCGATATTGCTGTAGTCGATCACGTCAGTGGGCAGGTTCCGGCCCGACAGATAGATGCGTAGCCGTCCCTCACGCACCAGACACAGGAGGTAGAGCTGAACCATGCGTTTGCTCAGCCCGTAGTGCAAGCCGTTCGGACCGTTGATGCCCGTGAAGTTCTTGTAGAGCGTGTCCGCGGGCAGTGTGACCGTGGTGTCGCCTGCCTTCTCCTGGATCCAGTCGTAGATGTCCTGGGTATAGCGGCACTCGCGGAGATCGAGCCCGCGATCGTTCGGGCGGCGCATGATCCGCAGCGCGAAGCCATAGTTCTGTGAGGCTGAAATCTCTTTCGATGGCTTCACGCCGCGCGGGAACGATCCCGCCTTGACAATGCCGTTGATTACATTGACCGCGTTGAGGTCGTTGAAAGGCGCAGGGGCATCGAACTCCATCTCGCGCGAGACATAGACCGTGTCCAGCACCTGCCCTACGAGCGTAGTCAGGATCGCGGAGAGCTCGCCCTGCACCGAAAAAGCCATCTGGGTGTGGTCTTGCGCGGCGATGCGCCCGCGCCCGTAACTCTCGGGGACGATGCGGTAGATCGTGCCCATACTGGCCGATAGCTGGCCACGAACCCACTCGAGCACGAGGCGCGATTCCTCCGTGTCCTTGCCCAGGTACTCGGCCACCATCCGGCGATAGGCCGCGAAGTCCGTCAGGAGCGACTGCTCGCTGGCCGTCAACGTGTCGGGCGACCAGAACAGGACGCGCGGGTCCCGCTGATCCTTGATCAGGCCGTCGAGCTCATCCTGGCAAGGTGCTGAGCTAACATAGAGCGCGTAGTCGAGCCCGGTGGCCGAGCTGTTGATGTTGGGGAGCGGCATCGCGCGCTTGGCGATGCTGAGCAGGTCGCGCATGTAGACGCGCCCGCTGATCTCCCGCCCGTGCCAGCGGATCGCGATGTCGGTCTGTGTGGCCGGCGCGATCTCCCTGAAGATCGACCGTACGCCCTGTGCGAAGTCGATCGCCATCAATGGGACGGAGACCTGCCAGCCGTCCAGCGCCAGAAGCTGCTCCCAGGCCAGGCGACGCTGGTTCTCGTCCGCGGCCGCCTCGGCGCGGAACCGCTGAAACACTTCAGACGGCGATATGGTCTTGCCCGTCGGGTTGAAGCGATACTTATCGCCGACCTTCTCCACCTGTACCAGGGCGAGGTCGAGCTGCTTTAGCAGGGCCTCGTAATGGTCCAGGTTGTCTTGTAAGTCCGTAGACTGCTCGGTGTCGTGGTCCCGCCACTCCATCACCAGGTTCATCAGCTCCTCGGCGCTCAGGCCGTTAGGAGCCATGTTGGCGACGTGGTATAGGAACAGCGTCTTGACGACCTTCTCGCAACGGCTGCGGTAAACCTTGAGATAGCCTTTGGTTGCGGCGTTGATCTCCTGGCGCGCCAGCTCATAAGCGCGCCACTCGTTGGGGAATTTCGTGCGGATGGCAGCGATGCTGCGCGTCGTGCCGGAGGGGTCCTCCTCATAGTTGACCACATCCTCGAAAAGCGCCCAGAGCGACACGAGCTCCTTGGAACCTGCCTTGCACTGTGTCTTGAGCGTCTGGACCATGAAGTAGAGCGCCGATCGGATTGTCGTCAGGTTATAGGAGACTGCGCGTACAACGTCGACGCTGTCGGGGTAGAAAGGAAAGAAGCGCTGGAACTGGTCGGCGCCCCGTGCCGCGGGCCAGGAGAACGCCCGCTTGTAGTCTTCATAGTACTGATCGATCGCAGTGGGCTGCGTCACATCGCGCACACGCGCCAGGGCGATATCATAGTAGTTGTCGCGTTGACTCAGGAGCGGTACCAGGTCCAGGCGCTCGCGGGCGATGATGTTCATCACGCCGGCCATCGTTGACTCGATCGCCTGCTGTGCGGCGCACACTGTCCACACCGGCAGGTTGTCCACCTTCGCCAGGCGGTTGGCGAGCACCACCAGCGCCTTCTCGTCCTCCGCACGCTGGCTATCAGAGCGATCCTTCATGTACAGCGAGACCTCATCCAGGATGAGCAACAGGCCGGCGTAGCCCTCCTCCAACAGCCGCTGCACCATGTGCCGAAGAATGTCCTCGGTCTCGATCGGGATATCCGGCGTGGTCCCGAGGTCGCGCCGGTAGAAGTCCCAGAGACGTTGACCGCAATCACGCTGCACCGCCGGATCTGTGTTGTTGCGCAGGTTATCAAGAAAGGTCTCGAGATCGACTTGGGCTTCCTCATCGAAGAACTTGGGGTTCTTCAGGAACTTCCCCAGGCGGGCGCGATAGAGTTCGAAGTCGTCGGTCTCCAGGAAACGCTTGGCCAGGATCTGCGTCGGGTAGATAGGCAGCGACCGCCCAGTTTCCAGGTAGAACTGATCCGAGACGGCATCAAGGATGTAATCCTGCAACGACCGCTCGGCGTTGGCCAGGCCCACGCCCCCGCCCCCGAACCCGACCAGCGTCTTGACAGCCACAAAGATGCCCTTGCCGCTCTGAGTTTTTTTGGCCAGACCACTCTCGTAGAAATTGTACAGGCTGTCGCGTCGCCCCTTGCCGGCTTTCTCTTCCTTCTGCTGGACAAGATTCCACTGCGCCTCGCCGCCCAGCGCCATCGCGCCCAGGAAGGAGACCAGATGGGACTTGCCGGACCCGAATTCGGCCTGTATCCACCAACCTTGCCCGATCGGGGCGTCCCTGCGCTCGGGACTGTAGGGCGCTGAGATCTGCCGGAAGAAGTCGACCAGAAAGGGCCGGACAGGATTGATCAGGAACTCCTCGACTGTCTTGAGCTCGGCACGGCGTTGGGCGCGGGCCACTGCATCGCCGCCTTCCGCCCAGATGTGCTTCTCCACCACGTATACGCTGGTGAGCGTGTCGGGGACACTGATGATCTGGCTGAGGGGGGTACGCTGGAAAAGGGTCTTGGTCATGCACTCAACTCCCACAAGTTGTTCTCTGTCACCAACCCTCCGGGAAACTGCCGTTCGAAACGCGGGTCGGCCTCATAGAAGAGCTGAATCCGCTGACCCACCAGCCTTCCCGGCAGCAAGAGCAGCAGGTGATTCTGGTTTGTCGCCGACGTTCGCAGCTTGCTTGCGTCCAAGTCGTAGGTGAACATGAGCTCGCACTGCTTAAAGATGACGAATGCGTGCTGCTCGTACGCGTGCCGCAGGAGCTGATCAAAGGCCTGATTGAGCTGCTTCTGCACCCATGTGGGCAGACGGCTCTCATCGCGTACCATACGCCGCAGGGCTTCATCCTCTATGCGGGCCAGCAGCTCGCGGTTGAAGGCGAGCGGTTGTGGAAAGGGTTGCCCATCGACCATCTGGGCGGGCCCGAGGTCGTTGCGCTCAAAGGCCTCCAGCTGCGAATAGGATCCCAGGACCACGTACAGGTGCCGGCCGGACTGATTCTTAAGTTGACAGCGCAGCTCGCTCACCACCTGAGGACCGCTCAACACAGGCATCGGGTTACGCTTCCTCCACTGTGCTCTGATTCGGTCCAACCTCGCGGACCGCAGCCGTGTGCCGAGCCGGATGCTCGAAGTACCGGTGCAGCGCCGTGGGCTGATCGAGAGCCAACGTGAACTGGCGCACCGTATCGATCTCAGACACCTTGGCCACAATGCCGAGGTCCTGAAGGTTGTACAACTGCAACCGCATCCACTCACGATCCCAGAGAAGCCACCGGTGCAACGGACCGGCGTAGAGGCTGTCAAAGGTGTAGATGCCCGGCTCGGGGTACTCGCACGTCAGGACATACAGATAACCCTCCAAGGTGCCCTGGTGGAGTCGAAAGCTCAGCGACGTCTCGTGAACCTTACCGACATTCAGCAGGTCATAGGCATGGAAGAGAGCCTGAAGCACATTCTTCTGTGAGGAGCTGCCGATCTCAGGAAGGTAACGCAACACGAATTCCCTCACCTGTTCTCGTTCAACCCGGCCCATCGGAAGAGCCGACCAGATGAGCTCCTCTGCCACCTTTGCCGCGATGGGTTCCGCTTTGAGGAGATGATAGAAGACCGCGGCGCCAAGGTCGCTCTGGGTCGAGCACCGAGCAGCATAGGAGGTCAGCGGAACACTGAGACTGCCCTCGGGATAGAAGCGCTCAATGATGTAGTTGGCGCGTCGGCGCCGCGTGTCCGCTGCATTGTAGGGGAGCCTCTCGGTCAGGTACTCCCTGTAGTCCTCCAAAGAGCGGAATTTGGCGGCTTTGGGCAGAAAGGCTAGCGAATTGGCGATCTCGTCATTGGCAAAGACGCGCATCTGCCGTTCCTTGACCGCCTGTTCCCTACTCTTCTCAGTCGTGCTCGACGGCTGCTCGTCAACCCCCTGCTTCATCTCGAACAGCCAGGGCTGAGGCAGGGAACTAGCAGGAACTTCATCCGATTTCGTTGAAGAGTCAGCCGTCAGCATTTGCAGCAAGTGGAAAAACGCAGCCGTAGCTTCCCCCACGCCATTGACCTCAGCCAACTGCTCGACGGGTGCGTCAACTACTGACTTCAAGTCTCCAAAGCGTGCAATGAGGGTGGTGGCCAACGGAGCGACATCCCTTCGCGGGATGGCATAAGTCAACAGCAGCTCGAGCCGCTCAGCCTCGGTCAACGAGCCCGGGCTCTCCCGAAACCGCTTGCGCAGCCGATCACGATGGCCTTCGGACACGCTCATGTAAACTCCACCTTCTCCGGACCGGGTCGCCGCCTGTCGAAGCTCACCTCGCCGGCTATCCACTGTAGCAGGACCGGTCGGTAGAAGCGCCAATGACGCCCTACCTTCTGTCCCGGGATTCGTCCTTCCTGTGCCAGTTTGTACACTGACGACCGGGGGATTTTGAGCAATTCAGCCACTTCTTCAACGGTGAGGACATCAGTGTCCGGGCTGTCCATAGCAACCTGTGCTTTCCGGGCAGCGTACTCAGGCCCACATAGGATGGCGTAAGCCAGTTAT
>JAKJAE010000008.1:19290-21597 GCA_022707665.1 Chloroflexota bacterium | reverse complement strand
AAGTTCGACAGCCTTCGAGCTATCGGCATTGCGTGCTTCGGTCCGCTGGATGCGAATCCAAAGTCGCCGCACTTCGGCTACGTAACAACGACGCCCAAACCAGGCTGGGCGCAGACGGAGTTCGCGGGGAAGGTCAGCCGAGCGCTGAACTTGCCTGTTGGGTTCGACACTGACGTCAACGCGGCGGCGCTTGCCGAGCACCGGTGGGGCGCCGCTCAGGGTCTCGACTCGTGCCTCTACCTGACGATAGGGACGGGCATCGGCGGGGGCGCAGTAGTCGAGGGCAAGATGATCCACGGCCTGATGCACCCCGAGATGGGACACCTCCGCATACCCCATGATTTCACAACCGATCCATTCCCCGGCAATTGCCCGTACCACGGCGACTGCCTTGAAGGCTTGGCAAGTGGACCGGCCATAGAGGCTCGGTGGGGACAGCGCGCCGAGACGCTCGCCCCAGACCATCCTGCTTGGGCGCTCGAGGCCCATTACCTCGCCCTGGGCCTGGCCAACTTCATCGTGACGCTCTCTCCACAGAGAATCATCCTGGGCGGTGGCGTCATGGCACAGTTGCACTTGTTTCCACTGATCAGAGCTGAGGTTCAGTCCTTACTCAACGGCTACATACAGTCGCCCATGATCCAGGCTCAGATCGATGAATACATTGTGCCACCACGTCTGAGCAACCAAGCTGGTGTACTGGGTGGCATAGCCCTGGCGATGAACGCAGAACAGGACGCTACCCGCGGGTTCTGACGGAACGGGGTTGCGTGCTGGCAGATGACGGGGCGTCTGAGGTATGGATGTACCCTGATTAAGGGGGAGGAGGAGAAAGTGAGCACGTGGAAGCGGTGGAGCATTGCAGTTGTCAGCGCAGCCCTGTGTGGGTGTACCGTTTTACGGGCAAACCCAACACCGCTTCCCTGGCTACCTACCGAAGCACCTCTGACAAGTGCAGCACCACAGTCGGCACCGACGGCTACAGCCACGCCATGGGCAGCGAGCGCCACACCCGCTCCAGCCACCGCGATCGCCCAGATGCCCACGGCCACGCCCACTGCTCCGCCACGTGAGACGGCAACGCCAGACCACGCCCAGGCACCCTCAACCGCTCTGCCTTCCGGCCAGGTGATCGCGTTGGAGGTGCCGACTGCCGGACAGGTGATCGACAACCCGATAATGGTGCGAGGGCGTACCCAGCACTACCCCTTTGAGGGCACCTTGGTCATCCGTGTCTATGACGGTCGGGATCAACTCAGTGCAGAAGTTCCCATCCTTGCAGAAGGTGAGTACGGAAAGGCAGCTACGTTCGCGGCTTCCATCACCTACGGTGGCATTCCCGGACCGGGCCGCGTGGAAATACTCGAGTTCAGCCCACGGGATGGCAGTGTGACGGCATCTGCGGTCCAGAGTGTTATTCTCACCGGACTGCCAGGCGGCGGCTACCTCGAGGTACCCGAACCGTTGGCAACGGCGACCTTTCCGCTGGGCATCCTGGCGCACGTCGGTATCCCTGGCCAGCAGGTCCGGGCGTCGGTGATCTGGGCCGACGGGACGCGGACTTCGAGTGCCCATACGCTCCTGCAAGGAACTGACGGTCGGGGGCTGTTGGCGGTGTCCCTGGGTCTCGGGCCCTCTGACCCACCCCACCCTCCAACACAGGAGGCCGTTGTGGAGATCGCGACGCTGGAAGGGAGTCCACTTGCGTGGCAGCCCGTGAGACTGCTGCATCCGCAAGATCCTGCTGCAATGGCGACAAACGTCTTCTGGATCCGTGACGGCAAGATCATATCAGAGACAGTGCGCATTCCGCGCACGCAGGCGATTGGCCGTGCATCCCTTGAGCGCCTGCTCTGGGGGCCAGTCCCTGGCAACGTTGGTGGCTTCACGTCCGCGATTCCGTCACCGGCTCAGGTGTTGTCGTACCCGGGACGGGATAACTCGTGGGGCGAGCGCGTCGTGCTCCGAAGGCTGGCGATCGTGAACGGCGTTGCACAGGCAGATTTCTCGATTGAGCTGAATGGGCACTCAGGCGGGGCCGAACAGGTCGTCCAGATTCGACAGCAGATAGAGGCCACGTTGCGCCAGTTCAGAACCGTCAGCGATGTCCTGATCACCATTAACGGTCAGCCTGCATTGCTGGAACCGTAGCTGTGGTGCCCTCGCTGCTCACATGGGTAGCGAAGGCACCACACGTAACACCGAGCGCCCGAGCCCGCCTCTGTTGCCAACCAGCTGATTCATGGCATAAAGGGGCGAATGGAACTGCACCCGAGGACTGCACCCCCGAATGGATAATCGACGAAC
>JAKJAE010000008.1:6726-19280 GCA_022707665.1 Chloroflexota bacterium | reverse complement strand
GCGCCTCGATGATCTCATTGGACAGGACCGAGTTCGCGAGAATCTGCGGATTCTCATCGAGGCAGCTCGAGCAAGATCGGAGCCGCTGGAGCACGTGCTCTTCTACGGCCCGCCCGGTCTCGGCAAGACAACCCTGGCTCACATCATTGCACGGGAGATGGGTGCGAACCTACGCGTTACCGCCGGCCCATCGATTGAGCGCGCCGGGGATCTAGCGGCCATCCTCAGCAACCTGCACGAACACGAGGTGTTGTTCATCGACGAGTGCCACCGCCTGGGGAAAGCCGTAGAAGAGATCCTCTATCCGGCCATGGAGGACTTCGCGCTGGATCTGGTCATCGGCCAGGGGCCGGGTGCACGCACAGTCAGGCTCAACTTACCACGTTTCACCGTTGTCGGCGCGACGACGCGGCTGGCGCTTCTCTCTGCCCCTCTCAGGACGCGATTCGGAGCTGTCTACCGGCTCGACTTCTACGATCAGGCATCGCTCGAGGACATCGTCGAACGCGCAGCGCGCTCCATCAGTGTGCAACTGGAACCAGAGGGGCGCGCCGAGATTGCCAGGCGAGGACGGGGAACGCCGCGCGTTGCCCTGCGAGTGCTGCGTCGAGTGCGCGACTACGCCCAGGTGCGCGCCGCAGGGATCATCACCGGTGAGATCGCGGGCGAGGCTCTGACACTGCTGGAGATCGACGAGCGCGGGCTGGATGACCTGGACCGCCGGGTTCTGGATGCCATCATTGCGAAGTTCGACGGAGGACCTGTTGGCCTGGACACCATCGCCGCATCGATTGGTGAAGCAGCCGACACGATCATGGACGTGGTCGAACCCTACTTGCTCCAGCTTGGGTTCATTGACAGAACACCGCGCGGACGTATGGCAACCCGCCTTGCCTATGAGCATCTGGGCCGTTCTGACGATCGACTGACCCAGAGGCGTCTGTTTGACAATGGTAGCTAGTGGGCACGCGTTGTTAGCAGTGTGTGTGAGTTGGCAGGCTTCGCTGGCCACTCTGCGATCAGATAAGGATCGGCCCGAGCCCTATGCTTAGCCTCGGGTCGGTAGTCCATAACCGGTACCGGATCGACCGGCTGCTGGAAATCGGCGCACTCGAGGCACGGTACCGGGGCTGGGATCAGGATTTGGGTGAGCCCATCTTCATCAGAGAACTCAGCCCGCAACCTGACCTGACCCAGGAGGAAGAGGATACGCTTCGGTCCGCATTTCTGATGGAGGCGGCGAGCATCATCAACCTCCAGCATCCCCACATCGCGCGCGTACTCGCCGCCTTCGTTCAGCCTGACGCCTCGCCGGCTCCGGATCAGGCCACGTGGCGTGCCTACCTGGTACAGCAATCGCTCGCGGGTCAGCCCCTCTCCGAGCTGATTACCCGCGAAGGTGCCATCAAGGAGAGACGCGTCGTCGCCTATGCAAAGGATCTCCTCGATGCCCTCGCCTATGCCCACGAGCACGGTGTCATTCATCGAGATATCCGACCTGAGTCGGTGCTGATCACACCAGACGACCACGCACTACTGACCAATTTCGAGATCGTCGCCCTCTGGAGCCCCGGGGATCCGCGTACCTGGACAGCCAAGCGTGTGTTGGGGGTTCCTCAATACGCGCCACCCGAGTGCTGGGGGATGCATACCAGCCAGGTCGATGCTCGTAGCGATATCTACAGTCTCGGGGCAACGCTCTACCACGCGATTACGGGCGAGCAGCCACTCACAGCCGGGGAACGTACCTCAAATCCCTACCAGTTCCTGCAGGTCAAAGCCCTGGCTCCCCGCGTCAATAGCCGGACACGGTCCGTGATCCTACAGGCGATGGAGCTGCCTCTTGACAAGCGCCACCAGACAGCAGCGTCTATGCTTCGTGCGCTGGAGGCACAACCGCTGCACGAGGATTCGCGTCTCCCTGCCCCGGCACCGTTCCTCCCCAAACGCCCTCAGTTCGCTTGGTCGCGGGTATGGGGGCTTCTCCTGTCGACGCTGGTGTTGTTCCTGGCGAGCCTGCTGGGGCTCTGGCTCAACCAGACGTACGATCTGCCCACCCTTGTCTCACGCGCTGGGCCAACGGACGATGAGCTTGCCCTGGTTGCCACAGAGCTCACACCGGCGGCATCACTGACCACAACTCCGCGGGCAGAGCCAGCAGTCGAAGCCTCGCCGGTCCTACCTACCTTGGAAGTGCCACAGACAGCCACGACGCGACTGCCTGAGGTTGGCACCATGCCCGTTCCGAGTCCCCCAGAGGGATGGCGCACCATCATCACGGACAACTTCGACGACAATGCCAACGGATGGGTCGTGAGCGAGTTCGAGGATGAGTGGGGCAGCACCCGTCGTGCCATCGAGGCGGTTCATACCACTGGGAGATCGACGCTGCACAAGCCGTGAGCCGGTGGTGTACGCCGGACCTTTCCGGTGGCCAAGCCTTTCCGGCTGACTATATGGTCAGCGTCGAGGTGCAGCGCCTGAGTGGGCCTGAGAGTGCGGCCTATGGGTTGGTACTGCGTCACACAGAGGGTAGCTATTACCTGTTCAGCGTGCGCGACGATGGCTATTTCCTTCTGAGCCTGTGGGACGGGGCAGCTTGGCAGCCCATCGTCGACTGGACACAGACGATGGCTGTGAAGGAGGGAGAGGTCAATCGTCTGTCTGCGAGAGCCGAGGGTGCCAGTTTCGAGCTCTATATCAACGATGCGCTCGTACATCAGGCCCAGAGCGATCTGCTCCGCGAAGGCGAGGCGGGCCTCTCAATCTCCACGGCTGCCACTGACAGCCCGGCCGTATTCCAGTTCGACAACTTTTCCGTCTGGGCACCCTAGGGGAAAGGCACAAGAATGATCGATGTGTGGGGAGTAGTGAGCAACAGCTTGTGGGTGATCGGGTTGGCCGTTCTCCTGGCGATTTGGTCGTGGGCTCGCTATGCTGCCCACGAGGCCAATGTGAGAACGCGCGTCATCCTCAACCAACGCAGATACGTCGTAGCTCTGGACGCCGGGCTACTCCTGTTCGTCGCCGGAATGGCAGCGACCGAAGACCGACCGTGGGCGCAGGTTGTGTGGGGTGTCCTCGGCGTATGGGTGCTGGGCCACGCTGTCGCAACTGCGCGGTCAAAGAAGGGCATCCCGGATGCGTGAGCCCTTGAAAAAGCGGCTCGCCGTCATTACCACGTTGCTTCTTGCGCCTGGAGTGCTACTGGGTGCGGCGCGGCTAGTGGGACTTGTCGACGCGACAACAGCATCGTCGACCCTCGTTGGGTGCGCCGTATCCGCGGCCGGTGGCGTGCTCTCCGGCGCCGCCGCAGAACGGCTTCTCCGTCGTGGCCAGGGGGGTACTCAGCAGCTCATTGGAATAGGCACGACGACTCTCATCGCCACAGTCACGATCGCCTACATCTACCTCGTTCAGATCACCGATCCGCTGGCGACTATTGGTACCGCACCAAGGGCTGTTCAACAGATCCTGCCCTTCGTACAGTTTCTCCTGGGACAAGGCGCCGGCATTCTGCTGCTCAGCCAAGACGGGACAGAACCCGCAGCCCCTTAGCGTAGACAACCCATCGGAAGGCGCGACAGCTACCGACCTTGGCCAGGCACGGCTATGGTACAATACCCCCATGGTTAGGAGCATTCGCGATTTCCTGGAGCTGATCAAGTTCGAGCATACCCTCTTTGCCTTGCCCTTCGCCTACGTGGGGATGGTCCTGGGAGCCAACGGCAGACCAACCTGGTACCAGTTCGGCTGGATCACCGTCGCGATGGCCGCCGCACGAACTGTGGCTATGGGATGCAATCGCCTCGCCGATAGGGTGCTTGACGGACTGAACCCTCGCACCGCCAATCGGCCGCTCGTCACGGGTCGCATTCCAGTGCGCACCGCTTGGGCCGGCACAGCCGTCGCGTTCGCGGTCTTCGTGCTGGCCGCGTGGCAGCTAGGATCTCTCGCGTTGCGCCTGCTGCCTGTGGCTATTCTGTTCCTCATCGGTTACTCGTTCACAAAGCGCTTCACCTGGCTCTCACACTACATCCTTGGCTTCACAGACGGCCTGGCGCCCGCTGGCGCTTGGGTTGCGGTACGCGGATCGCTCTTTGCCAGGAGCGACCTGGCGGCTTGGCTGCTTTTGCTCGCCGTCACGCTCTGGATCGGCGGTTTCGACATCATCTACGCTTGCCAGGATGCCGAAGTGGACCGCAGGCTTGGCCTCCATGCCGTACCCGCAAGGTTCGGGATACCCACAGCGCTGGTGCTCTCCTCGGCAAGCCATGCGTTGACGATGGTCCTACTGGTTGCTCTCGGGTTCGAGTGTGGGCTGGGCTGGATCTATGCGATCGGCCTGGTCGTCGTGGGATTGCTGCTGATGCTCGAGCACCGGCTAGTGTCGCCAGTGGATCTGACGCGTCTCAACATTGCCTTCTTCCACATCAACAGCGCAATCAGCATCGTCCTGTTCACCAGCGTGTTGGTGGCATACTGGGCAAAGGCCTAGCGCCTTTGCCGGGAACCCTCTCGCAAGGAATTGTCACTTGATGAGCAACCCTACAACATCCATCACACTGGTTCGCCACGGCCACGTTCACAACCCGGATGGTCTGATCTACGGTCGGTTGCCCGGCTTCCGGCTCAGTGAGGCTGGACGTCTCCAAGCCCGGGCCGCCGCAATCAGCCTCCGCAACGCGGGCCTCGCAGCGCTCTATGCAAGCCCGCAACTGCGCGCTGTTGAGACGGCGGAGATCCTGCGAGGCGAGGTCGCTGATCTGCCGATCATCGTAGCCCCTCTCATTGACGAGATCGACTGCTACTTCGAGGGTCACCCCATGGAGGAGGTAGAGGCTCGCGGCTGGGATCTGTACACGGGCGTCGGTGACGGCTATGAGGTACCTGAGGACATCGCCGCACGCGGCGCGCAGTTCATCGCAGAAGTGCGTGCAGCACACCGGGGCAACCATATCGCTGCGGTGACTCACGG
The DNA here is from genome assembly GCA_022707665.1 of Chloroflexota bacterium. Lineage (GTDB taxonomy): Bacteria > Chloroflexota > Anaerolineae > B4-G1 > SLSP01 > PWVB01. The sequence continues at coordinate 14,302 of JAKJAE010000008.1, read as the reverse complement.
CGATGTGATCGCCTTCACAATCCTGCACACGATGCGCGCGCGCGTCCACGTGTCACAGAAACGTCTGCTCGACCGCTATGGAGTGCACGATCGCTACCCAGCAACAGCATCGCTTACAACGCTCACCTACCGGACGTCGGACCCCGACGAGGTACCGACTCTCACCTACAACCGTCCCTATGATGACAGCCTGGCCTTGGCCACCCTGTCCTGAGCGGGAGGAGGCAACGTGATGAAAAGGCTCCGGCTTCGGATCGCGAGAGCCTTCGCAGAGGTTACGAGCCTGGTAATCCTGGTGACGGCGTGCGGGGCACAGGACAGCGCCGCGATTCCGCTTCGTGTCGCCGTGCTGCCGATCCTCGACTCGTTGCCGTTGTACGTAGCTCAGGAGGAGGGTTTCTTCGCAGACGAAGGACTTAACGTGGAGCTGGTGCCAGCAGGCGCGGCGGCAGAACGTGATCAGCTGTTGCAGGCCCAACAGGCCGACGGGGCCATCAGTGATCTGGTCGCGATCGCACTCGCCAACCGGGAGGACCGACAACTCGCCGCAGTACGCTACGCGATGTCGGCGACGCCACAGTATGCTCAGTTCCGGATCCTTGCAGCTGGATCGTCGAAGATCGCGACCGTGCAGGACCTGCGCGGTATTCCGATCGGGGTGTCGGAAGGCACCATCATCGAGTACGTTACCGAACGTCTGTTGCGCGAAGAGGGTCTCTCTGCAGACGACACGGCACTGCTCGGCGTCCCGCGAATCCCGGATCGCATGGCCCTGCTGGCCTCGGGCGAGTTGCAGGCGGCTACGCTACCGGAGCCCCTGGCATCGCTCGCACTACAGCAAGGCGCCAGGCTCATCGTGGAAGACTCATCCCATCCCGCCCTTAGCTGCAGCGTGTATGCCTTCAGGTCCGAGGTCCTGGACACGCGCGGCGACGAGGTGCGACGCTTCATCCGCGCGGTTGACCGAGCTACTACTGCAATCAACGGCGATAAGACCCGATGGATGGGTCTCCTGTCAGAGCAATCCTTGATCCCCAGTGCACTTCAGACTACCTATGCACTGCCAGACTATCCCGGACCGGCTCTCCCATCTGAGGCACAATATGCTGATGTCACACTGTGGTTGGCGGAGACCGGACTTCTCGATGCAGCAGCATCGTATGCTGTCTCGGTCGACGGGGCCTTCCTGGATTAGGCTTGGGCCATGATCTGCGTCAACGAGGTTTCTTTCGGCTACCCGCACCGGCCATTGGTCTTCCAGAGCTTCAACCTGGTGATCTCGCCGGGTGAGACCTGGGCCGTGATCGGCCCATCAGGAAGCGGAAAGAGCACGCTGCTCCTGCTGCTTGCTGGCCTTCTGCAGCCCCAGGCCGGTCTGGTCACGGCAAAGGGGACACGCCTGGATCGTCCGCGTCCCAGGACCAGCCTGATCCTCCAGGACTACGGTCTGTTGCCCTGGGCTACGGTGCGCGAGAACGTGGCACTTGGGCTACGCATCCGACGGTTCTATGGTCCCGACGGACGGCATGCCCCGGCAGGGACTCGCCTCTCACCCCTGAGCATGCGAATGCACGTCGACCATTGGCTAGAGCGCCTGGACATCGGAAGCATTGCCGAGGAGTACCCGGGTCACATCTCGGGTGGACAGCGGCAGAGAACGGCGATCGCGCGCGCCCTGGCGCTTGAGCCCGATCTGCTGCTGATGGACGAGCCCTTCTCGGCGCTCGATGCCCCCACCCGCGAGAACTTGCAGAACCTGGTCGTGCAACTTGCCGCAGAGGCGTCACTCACGTTTGTGCTGGTGACCCACAACATCGAGGAAGCAGCCGCCATAGGTACGAAGATCCTCGTCCTGGGGGTGCCGCCCAACAGCGTGGCTGATACCATCAGCGCTCCTTGTGCTGGGAATGTCGGCTACCGTGGATCACCGGCCTACCAAGCGATCTGCACCTGCTTGCGCCAGCGCCTCGAACTCGCGACGGCTAGCAACGCCGGTTCGCCTCAGGCACCGGTCTTCGGCTCGCCGAACCATCCTGGAGGCGACGGCTCCACAGGTGACAGCCGATATGAATCGCACTGAGCGTCCCGCACGGCAACGCTACGTCGCCCCGCTCTTGCGTCTGGGAGCGCTTGCCGCGTTGGCACTGCTGTGGCAGCTAGCATCGCTCGCGTTGGACACTCCTGTCTTTCCTCCGCCTTCCAGGGTGCTCGCCCTTTTCATCACGGAACTGCCCGGCCCGTTAGGCTGGCACTTCGCCGCGAGTCTGTGGCGCGTCACGGCAAGCATCCTCCTGGCCATTGTGACAGCGGCTCCCGTAGGCCTCGTGCTGGGCCAGAGCAAGCGGCTCTACGAAGTTACGGTGCCCTTCATCTCGCTCCTACATCCGATTCCGAAAGTCGTGTTGGTCCCTGTCATTCTTCTCGTCCTCGGCGTGGGGGAGCTCCCGAAGATCGTCATTGTGGCAACGATTCTCTTCTTCCAGATTCTGGTTCTTGTGCGCGACGCAGCAGCAGCCATTCAGACCGAGCTGCTGACAAGCGTCCGTAGCCTGGGTGCGGGCCGGCGTGCATTGCTGACCTTCGTGTACCTCCCGGCAAGCCTACCCGCCATCTTTACCGCTGTACGCCAGTCCATCGGCACCGCGGTAGCAGTTCTCTATGTTGCTGAGCTATTCGCCACGCGCCTCGGCCTGGGCTACTACATCTACCTTCAGGGAAGCACGCTGTTTGATTATCCGCGTATGTATGCTGGAATCGTCGCGATGAGTATGCTTGGACTGGGACTTGCTGCCACCGTGGACCTCCTGGAGCGTCGACTCTGTCGTTGGCAACAGACCACTTGAAAGGGGATTTCGATGACCTACGGAAGTCTGCGCGATTTCGTGACGCTATTGGAGAACCGGAGTGCCCTTGTGCGTATCGGGACGGAGGTCTCCCCCGTGTTGGAAATGACCGAGATTGCCGACCGTGTCTGCAAGGGACCGAAAAGGGCAAACAAGGCACTCCTCTTCGAGAACGTGAAGGGCAGCTCGATCCCGGTTCTGATCAACGCCTTCGGATCTTCCGAGCGGATGGCGTGGGCGCTTGGCATTGACAGCCTGGAGGACCTCCGCTCCAGGCTCGCGGACCTCATCGATCTCCGGCCCCCCGGCGGTCTGGGCGATGCGATGGGACGTGGGTCGGCATTCCTCAAGGCATTCCACGATGCAGGACTCAAACCTCGCCGTGCACATCGCGCACCGGTGCAGGCCGTCGTTGATACGGAGTCACCGTCCCTCGACGACCTCCCAATCCTGACTTGCTGGCCTGGGGATGGTGGCCCATTCGTCACACTGCCTCAAGTGATCACGCGTGACCCGGTCAAGGGCACACGGAACGTTGGTATGTATCGGCTGCAGCAGGTCGACGAGCGCACCCTTCTCGTGCACTGGCAGCGCCACAAAGGCGGAGCGGAGCACGAACGGATTGCCAGAGAGGTCGCCCAGCCCAACATCCCAGCAGCCGTTGTTCTCGGCGGCGATCCGGCTGCCATCTGGTCTGCATCGGCCCCCCTTCCCCCGGATGTTGACGAATACTGGCTCGCCGGCTGGCTGCGCGGGCGCTCGATCCCCTTCGTCGACTGTGTTACCCAGCCGCTTCAGGTACCAGCGAACGCCGACATCGTCATCGAGGGGTACATCGATCCCAATGAGCACTTCCCGGAAGGGCCGTTTGGTGACCACACAGGGTATTACACACCGGTAGCGCCGTTTCCAGCCCTACACGTGACGGCAATCACGCGCAGGGAGGACCCCATCTACCCGGCAACGGTTGTCGGCATTCCCCCGATGGAGGATTACTGGATGGGAAAGGCCACCGAGCGTCTATTCCTACCATTGATCCAGCTTTTCCTGCCTGAGGTGGCCGACCTCGCGATGCCCGTACCAGGGGTATTCCACAACCTGGTCATCGTCAGCATTCGGAAGCGCTTTCCAGGTCACGCCCGCAAGGTCATGCACGGCCTGTGGGGATTGGCGCTGCTGAGCCTGGCCAAGGCGATTGTCGTCGTAGACGATTGGGTCGACGTCCACGATCCAGTGGTCGCGGGTTGGCAGGCTCTTGGCAACGTGGACTGGTCGCGCGACATCGTCATCGCCGACGGCCCGGTGGATCAACTCGACCACGCGGCGCCCCAGGAGGCCTTTGGGGGCAAGATAGGGGTCGACGCGACGGCAAAGCTCCCCGAGGAGGGGCATTCCCGATCGTGGCCCAAGGTGGTTCGCATGGACCCCAAAGTCCAGGAGAAGGTGGATGCCATATGGCAGGAGTTGGGATTACCGTGAACTGGCCTCAGGATCAGATCGGCGTGCAGATCAGCAGAACGCAACTGCTGGTCACCACGTTCATCGCAGGGCTAGTATCACTCGCTCTGGAATTGGCAGCGTCTCGGCTACTTGCCCCGGCATTCGGCACCACAGAGCTGATCTGGGCCGTCGTCATCGGCCTGATTCTGCTCTACTTCTCGGCTGGTTATGCGTTGGGAGGTCGGTGGGCAGACCGGAATCCCAACCCCGCAGTTCTGTATACGGCGCTGGCGATTGCGGGTCTCACAATCGCGATTATTCCCGTTGCAGCGCGCCCGCTGCTGATCGTGGCGGCCCGTGGGATGAGAGCATTCAGCGCGGGCGTCATCGCCGGGCCCTTTGCCGTGATCCTGGTGCTCTTTGCTGCACCCGTAACGCTGCTGGCTTGCGTCTCGCCATTCGCGGTCCGGCTCGCAGTAGACGATGTGTCGAGCAGCGGGCGGTGGGTGGGTCGGTTCAGTGCGGTCTCGACACTGGGCAGCTTCATTGGCACGTTCCTGCCGAACCTTGTGTTGATTCCGAACCTCGGCACCCGCCGTACCTTTCTGCTGCTGGCGATGGTCGCGCTGCTGACAGGCCTGTGGGGGCTGTGGCGAACGCATCGGCGCCGCTTCTGGCTGTTCGCCCTGGCTCCGTTGGCGATCGCGGGACTGGCCCTGTGGGAGCCAGCTACGGTAAAGCCACAGTCGAACATGGTCTATGAGACCGAGTCCACATACAACCTCATTCAGGTCGTAGAAGACAGCTCCGCTCGTCGCTACCTGCTCCTCAACGAAGGGCAGGGGATCCATTCTGTCTACACGCCACCCCAGCAGTACTGGGCACCCAATGATCCGCTCAACCTGCTCACTGGCGGACCCTGGGACTACTACTTGATCGCGCCCTATTTCAATGCGGCCCCCTACCCTCAGCAGGCAGTGCGCAACCTACTCGTGATTGGCCTCGCGGCTGGAACGACGCCGACGCAGTTTACCGAAGTCTATGGGCCAATCCCGATCGATGGCGTGGAGATCGATCCTGAGATCATCGAGGTGGGCCGACGCCACTTCGGAATGGCGATGCCCAACCTGACGACTCACACCACCGACGGACGCACCTTCCTGCTTGAGACCGACGCGAAGTACAGCGTCGTCGCGATCGATGCCTACCGATTGCCCTACATCCCGTGGCATCTCACAACAGTCGAGTTCTTCAGCGACATCCGCGCCCATCTTCGGGACGACGGGGTCGTGGCGATCAACGTGGGTCATTCACCTGGAGCAGAGGATGAGGGAGGAGATTGGCGTCTCGTCGACGCTATGGTAGCCACCATGCGAACCGTTTACCCATCCGTCTACGTCATCGACGTTCCCGGTAGCTTCAACGCCATTGTTGTGGGCACGGCGATGGCAACATCCGGGGCGAATCTCGAGGAGAACTCCCGGCTCCTCGAGGACCCGCGGCTCGTCGCAGTAGCTGAGAAGGCAGTCAAGGGGCTGCGAGATCCAGGTCCCAGTGACCGCGTCTTCGTGGACGACCGTGCGCCCGTCGAGCAGTTAACGCACGCGATCGCCCTGCGCTACATTCTGGGAATCGGCCCCGACTGACTGCTCTGTGCGCAAGGTAGCCCGCTATCGGGCTCTTGCAGCGATTGCAGCGGATGCATGTCTGCGCACGAGCGGACTTGGGTGGCCCTCTGCTGCAGCCTCAAGGTACGCAAGGGCCGAAGGATCCAAGCTATTGCTCAACACGATGACGGCATTGCGCGCCAGACCTTCAGGAGTCGCACGCCATATTGCCGTGCTCCGGAACCGCTCCCTGAAGCCCTGAGCATCCATCGCGAGAAGGTCAGGCAGGTATAACGTTGCCTGGGCTGGTGCGGTCTCGGCCTTGTGATCACCGGTGGGCTTGCGGTTCCAGGGACAAACATCCTGGCAGACATCACACCCGAAAACACGGTCACCCACGGCGTGAAACAGATTCGGCGCCACGTCGCCTCGATGCTCGATGGTCAGGTACGATAGGCAGCGGCGCGCGTCCAGAACGCCTGGGGCCAGGAGTGCGCCGGTCGGGCAGGCCTCGAGACAGGCTACGCAGCTTCCACACGTGGGAAGTGGTCCTCGATCGGCAGTCGGCAGTGCAATATCCACGAGCGCCACGCCCAGCAGAAGGAATGAGCCCAGCACTGGATGGATCAGGCAACCATTTCTGCCCAACCAGCCAAGCCCCGCCGCCTGCGCCCAAGCACGCTCCAGAACGGGTCCCGTATCGACGTAGCATCGTGACTGCACCGGGACGCCTGTCTCCGCCTCGATCAACCGCACCAGGTGCTTGAGCCTCGCAAGCAGCCAGACGTGGTAGTCGGCGCGCCACGCATAACGCGCCACGCGCCCTCTCGGGCCATCCAGAGCCGGCGCGACCGGCCCTGCATAGGAGACGGCGACAACCAGCACGCTCTTTGCGGTCGGCATCACCGACCTGGGATCTCGACGCTTTTCCACAGACTCGGGTCGCGTCAGGTAAGCCATGTCCGCGGCGTATCCCGCCGCAGCCCAGTCTGCATACGCTTGCCACCCAGGGCTGGGCCGGACTGGGACAGCTCCCACCAGGTCCAGCCCAGCCTCTGTGGCAAGGCAGGTCAACCGCTCTGAGTCCAACACGGCCGAACTCGCCAGGGTGTTACTCGCCACCCTCCAACATCACCACAACGCTGCTCGAAGCGCCATCATCCTCGGACGAGATCATCAGCGTGAGCGTCTGCCCGTCCTTGGCCCACGTGCTCATCACAGTGTCTTCCATCTCGGTTGGCTCACCCTCGACCTCCCATCCGGCTGCACTCAGCGCATCTTCGTAAAAGGCATTGACGGTGGCAACGTCATCGGCCGCACTGAAGGAAGTCATCGTGCCGAACTTGGTAACCTCGGTGGCATCCGGGTACATCGGGATGCCTTCAGGCAATCCTCCCACTGCTACATCGGCCGGGGGTTCGATGGTGATGGGCACATTGATGTCGGTGGTGTCCTGGGTCAGGAACATCTTGCCCGTTGCGTCATCAGCCTCAAACTCGACCTCGACAACGAGGCGGACAACAACATCCGGGATGTCCGGCTCATCGGCCACCCAGAGATCAGCAACGCCCTTTTTGGGCTGGCCCTCACCACCATACAGGCCCAGGAACATACCCCAGTCCTCCGCATCATCGGCCCGGTAATGCCGCGTCTGAAGACCGTTCACGGTCTCCTTCCCGACGTAGC
>JAKJAE010000008.1:3148-6693 GCA_022707665.1 Chloroflexota bacterium | reverse complement strand
ATAGGCGTCATCCCCCAACCCCGAGACCCATGCGTCGCCAGTATGCAACACTTCGCCAAAGTCGTCGGCGCTGACCTCATCCGAAGAAGTCGCAATCCATTCCTCCCCCAGACGCATCCATGTGTCACCTCCGATTTGGATGAGCTCAACGGTCTCATCATCGGACACCATGGTCATATGCTTGGCAGGAGGCTCACGCGTCGCCGCTTGCTCAAACGAGAAGGACTCCACCGTACCGTCTTCCTTCTCCACGCGCCACGCCATCGTCGCCTGGTAGCTACTCAGGCTATCAAGCGATGCCTCGTCGAACGAGAAGCCGTCCTCCGGCTCATCCTCCGCTTCCGATCCACCGTCGACGGGTGCTTCGTTCTGCTCCTCGGATTCGACGGTCACGGCCACTCCAGGCTCATCCGCGTCCTCAGAAGCCTTGCTACCCGGCCACAGGGAGCACGACAACGACACAGCCAACAAGAGCCCCACCAACAACCAGACTCTACGCCACATTGCTGACCTCCTGAAACGTTTACCACGGGCTGGCGATGAGAACTGGCTAATATGACGGCCACCGCCACCATCTGCCAGACTTCCCCACCCATTCTAGCACCCTTTGCCAAACCGTACCCAAACTCGGCGGCCGGGCCAGGAGTTCTGGACAACGACCTGGATGGTGGCATAATGTCGAAGTAGGATCTCTACGTGAGTCCACACCATCCGAGGGGAAGCTCATGCTCGACATACAGCTCATCCGTGATCATCCCGAGACCGTGCGCGATGCCCTGCGCAAACGAAATGACAATCCTGCGATCGTTGACGACGTACTCGGACTCGACAGCCAGTGGCGCGAGTTGCTCCAGTCGGTCGAATCCCTGCGCGCAGAAAGGAATCGTGTTTCCAAGGAGATTGGGCGCATGCAGGACAAGCAGGCGCGCCAGGCCAAGATCGACGAGATGCGTGATGTTGGAGAGCGTCTATCGGGTCTGGACGGCGAGCGCCGCGAAGTTGAGGAAGCGCTGCGCGCTAAGCTACTCTGGATTCCCAACATCCCCGACCCAACCACGCCAGTGGGACCAGACGAAGGTTCAAACGTCGAGATACGGCGTTGGGGATCCCCACGCGACTTTGCGGCCGAGGGCATCAAACCCGTCCCACACTGGGACCTCGGTCCAGAGCTGGACATCATCGACTTCGAACGTGGCGTCAATCTCTCGGGGAGCCGGTTCTACATCCTCAAGGGATTGGGTGCACGCCTTCAGCGCGCCCTGATCTTCTGGTTCCTGGATGTGCACACGCGCGAGAACGGTTTCACGGAGTTCTACGTCCCCTTCGTCGTCAAGCGCGATATGTTGGTCGGTGCCGGTCAGCTTCCGAAGTTCGAAGACAACCTCTACCACGACGTCGAGGATGATCTCTGGCTTCTGCCCACAGCCGAAGTCGCCATCACCAACCTGCACCGCGACGAGATCCTGGATCACCAGCAACTGCCGCTACACTATGTCGCCTACACGCCCTGCTTCAGACGCGAGAAGATGAGCGCTGGGCGCGATGTGCGCGGCATCAAGCGTGGGCATCAGTTCGATAAGGTTGAGATGTACGAGTTCGTCGACCCAGCAACCAGCTACGATGAACTGAACGCGATGGTGGCTGTGGGAGAGGACCTTCTGCGTCGGCTCGGCCTGCCCTACCGCGTGCTGGAACTCTGCACAGGCGACGTCTCATTCGCGGCCGCAAAAGGCTTCGACCTCGAGGTCTGGGCGCCTGGCCAGGATGCCTGGCTGGAGGTCAGCTCCTGCAGCAACTGCACCGACTTCCAGGCCCGCCGGGCCAACGTTCGCTTCCGCACTACGCCGGATGCCCGGCCCGAGTTCGTGCACACCCTGAACGGGTCCGGGCTAGCATTGCCGCGAATCATGATTGCCATCCTGGAGAACTACCAACAGGCCGACGGATCTGTCGTCGTTCCTGAGGTTCTCAGGCCGTATGTAGGCGTTGACGTCATCCGGCGTGCCCTTCGCTAGTGGCGAATCGGATCCACAGGCGAACCAGGCCGCTTCTGACGGCGAACAAGCTGGAGCGGAGATCTTCTTCAGACTCAGACCACACCTAGACAGAGGAGGAGAGCGATGGCACTGCTGAAGGATGGAGATAGGCGTAAGGTGGCAGAGTACTTCGGAGCCATTGAGCATCCCGTCAGAATCGTGATGTTCACCCAGTCGATGGAGTGTGACTATTGCCAGATGACGCGGGAGCTTCTGCAAGAGCTCGGGGCTCTGAACAGCTTCATTACTCTCGAGATCCTGGACTTCGTGAGCGACGCCGACCAAGCCGAAGCATTTGGTGTGGACAAAATCCCCGCGACCCTGATCCTGGGAGACAAGGACTACGGGATCCGTTTCTATGGCGTCCCCGCAGGCTACGAGTTTATGAGCCTGGTTGAGGCGATCGTGGATGTGGGCAAACGTGATCACGGATTGCCTGATGCCATCCTTGCCCAACTTGAACGAGTAGACCGACCGGTACGTATGCAAGCGATGGTCTCGCCCACTTGCCCATACTGCCCACGCGCCGTGCGGACTGCTCACAGGTTTGCTATGGCCTCTGACTTTATCACAGGAGACATGGTTGAGATTACGGAGTTCCCGCAACTAGCCGTGAAGTACGGAGTACAGGGCGTGCCCAACACAATCATCAACGACGCCGAGAGCGTCGTTGGAGGATTGCCCGAGAAGGACTTCGCTAAGGCAGTTCTCAAGTCCATTCGCAAGTAGGGTAACCGTTCACACCAGCAGGAGATTCGACGTGGCAAAGAAAGCGCTGGTTCCGGTCGCCGATGGATCGGAAGAGATCGAGGTGGTCTGCATCATTGACACCCTGAGACGAGCAGGCGTTGACGTCACGATAGCCTCAGTGATGCGGCGACGACAGATCACGGCATCACGCCAGACCGAGCTGGTGGCTGACTGTCTGATTGAAGACTGCCGCGGCCTCACCTTTGACCTGGTCGTGCTCCCCGGCGGTATGCCGGGTGCCGAACACTTACGTGACGATCCCGATGTGTGCACGTTGCTGACCGGGCAACGTGCCGCAGGTCGGACTATCGGCGCGATCTGCGCTGCGCCTGCGGTGGTCCTGCTGCCACTGGGGTTGCTGAGTGGGTACCGCGCGACCTGCTTTCCAAGCTTTCTACCTTTACTACGCGAAGCTGAGAGCGTTACTGCACTCGAGGAGCGCGTTGTCGTCGATCGGGATCTGATTACGAGCCGCGGCCCGGGCACCGCCATCGAGTTCGCGCTTGCACTCGTTGGGCACCTCCTCAGCACTGAGGTCGCTGTAACCATCGGCCAACGCATGCTGGTGAGATAGCCATCGCGGCATACGAGAGTCAGCCTGGCTCTCGTCTAGAGCACACAGCTGGGATGCGCGAGCCTCAGTATGGGCGGCGCTTGCCCTATCCTATGGACAAGGAGACATCCAAACTATGACGGTACCACTCCGTGACCGCTTCTTCGGCTGCATCGCTGGTGTTCACATCGGCTCGGCTATGGCGG
>JAKJAE010000008.1:0-3126 GCA_022707665.1 Chloroflexota bacterium | reverse complement strand
TGGTCCTATCAGCGGATCGAAGAGACCTACGGAACTCTTGGTACGTTCCTCCCCTACCACCACTACCGCGCCACGACGGATTGGGTGAGAGAGCCCGGAACGACAGAGGACGGCGTCGAGCGTCAGAAACTCATCATCACTGCCATCCTGCGAAAAGGGGACCGGATCACCGCAGAGGATCTGCGCGCCGCTTGGGTGAGTGACATGAACCCGAATGGCGCAGGCGTCGTATCCGAGCCGTTTGAGGGGCCCCTACTGGCTATGGCGAAGACACCCATTCCGGCGCGTGACCTGGGGCGTTATTGTGACTACGCAGGTCTGGTGTCGTTCGCCCGATCTTGCCACCCGATCGGCCTGATCAACGCGGGCGACATCGATCACGCCCTGGAGGACATCCTTGAGGTGGGTCAGGTCTACCAGACGTCGAACAGCCGCGGTCTCCAGTGGGCTGCAGTGACCGGCGTCGGGGTTGCCGCTGCGACCCGACCGGATGCTACCGTCGACAGCGTACTGGGTACGATCTTCGACGTCTGTGGCACATTCAGCAAGCGGTTCGTGCAGGACGCTCACGTGGTTCGTGAGCTCGAACATGCGTTGGAACTTACAAAAGACTGCAAGGATTTCCGCGAGATCCGTGTGCGCTTTGACGAGATGTACAGCGGGCACGGCATCCCCTATGCTCACAGCTATGCCAATGAGGTCGTCACAAAGGCGGTGTGCGTTTTCCGAATGGTGCAGGGCGATCTGAAGCAAGCAATTATCGCAGGTGTCAATCTGGGACGAGACACCGACTGTGCCACGGCTGTAGCTGCTGGCCTGTCAGGTGCGCTGACAGGGTCCGCAGGACTGCCTGAGGAATGGGTTGCCCAGCTCGACTACGCAACCAGCGTCAACCCATACACAAACTCGAAACGTACGCTCAGGGAGAACGCGGACGGCCTATACAGTGCATTCACGACGAAGATGGAACGACTGCGCGCTTACTTAGCGTTGATGGCACACTGACGGCGTCCGGTGTTGCGCCACAGAGGTCTGGGGAAAGAGGGCTAGGAGCAGCAGTGTCCATCGTGTACGGAGCTCACTGCTATCTCTTCACCGAGAGATGGTCGGATGACAGCCTCCATCTCCTCGACACGGCCCGTTCGTTGGGCCTTGGAGTCTGGGAGATCGCGGTGGGTGACGACGTTCGGTTCAGTGCCAGGGAGCGCGCCAATTCGCTTGGCATTCGTCTCACGGTAGGCCCCGGTGCCGAGTGGCCCGAGCGCAATGATCTGTCGGCGGCAGATCGGACCGACCGAGATGATGGGCTTCGGTGGCACAAGCGACAGGTAGACCTGGCAGCTGAATTAGGCGCAGTGGCTTACGTCGGCGCACTCTACGGGCATCCCGGTGTTGTGCGCCGGCACGGTCAGCGCGATGACGAGGTCCGTCGGGTCGCTGATGGACTCTACGACCTTGCCAACTACGGTGCACGGCACAACGTCACGATCGTCCTCGAGCCAATGAGCCACTTCCGCACCCACCTTGTCAACACCCCACAGCAGGCGATGGCCATCATCGGAGCTGTCAACCACGACAACCTGATGGTAGGAGTGGACACATACCATCTGGTGACCGAGACCAGGGACTATGCCGCGGCCATCCGCGCCACACGTGGCCGCCTATGGGGATTGCATGCATGCGAGAACGATCGCGGTGTACCTGGCGGAGGTCTTGTGCCCTGGGAATCGGTCTTCGCAGCACTGCACGACATCGGGTTCGACGGCTACGTGATGATGGAGAGCTACAACTCTTCGATCGGAGATCCGCCGGGCAGTTTCGCACGCCATCGTGGGATGTTCCACGATCCGTGCCCGGATGGCGCCGCCTTCATCCGGCAGGGGCTCGCCTTTCTGAAGGCCGGCCTGGAAAGAGCAGCGACCAATGAAGATTGATGCACACAACCACCCCGACTGGCTCGGGCACAACCTGAAGCGTACCCTGGACAACATGGAGCGCTATGCCATCGAGCGCACGTGGCTGCTCTCCTGGATCGCACCGCAGGACGAGTACGACCCAGTCTACATAGCGACGACGAGTCCCCTTGAGCACGGCCCCATTCCGTTCTCACGATGCCTCGAGTATGTCTCGCAGGAACCCAGCAGGTTTGTGTTAGGCTTTGCACCAGACCCCAGGCGCCCGGAGGCTATTGACGAACTGCGAGCCGCCATCGATATCTACGGCGTGCGCATCTATGGAGAACTTAAGCTCCGGATGCGCTACGACAATCCCGACGCGCTTAGGATGTTCAGGTTCTGTGGTGAACAGAAGCTGCCCGTCGTGGTGCACATAGACTACGAGTTCGAGACGGGGAGAAGCTATCCTCGCCCCAACTGGTGGTATGGGGGAGGCATCTCAGCCTTTGAAAACGCTGTCGCGAGCTGCCCCGACACGATCTTTGTGGGGCATGCACCGGGTTTCTGGGCGCACATTTCGGGGGACGGTCAGCACACTCTGCACCCCTACCCCTCCGGGCCAGTCTTACCCGGTGGTGATGTAGTCAGGATGCTCCGGACCTACCCCAACCTCTACGCCGATTTGTCGGCAAACTCTGCGCGAAACGCGATATCGCGTGACCGCGAGTTCGGCAAAGAGTTTGTGATCGAGTTCCAGGATCGCCTCTTGTACGCGCGCGATGGTTTCGGTGATGAACTCGATGTGTTGCTGGCCGAACTCAAGCTGCCTGCCGACGTCCTGAGCAAGTTGTTCTCCAGAAACGCGCTACGTCTTGTTCCATCGTAGGAACGGCCGATGCTATGGAGGTGACCGATGCTGCTCGATGTGCTATTGGTGATGCTCCTCATCTTCTATGTGCTCGTCCTACTCCTGGGGATGGGCATCGTCGGCCTTAACCTTGCTCACTCGCTCGGCGATGCCGTGATCAGCGCGATAGGGGAGGGCCCTCGCAGTCCCGTCTTCTACCAGAGCCTCATGTTCGCCACACTGCTGGTGCCATTCTTCATCGTGGCAGCACTTCTCAGCAATGCGGCGCTCGAGAACTCGGCGGTCCGGGTCTTGCGTTGGGGCGACAACGTGCTGGCGACAGTCGTGGGCATCGCCCTGGCCCTGGCGTTTGCGGCTGTCATA
>JAKJAE010000089.1:4838-8966 GCA_022707665.1 Chloroflexota bacterium | reverse complement strand
CGTTCTCCTGGGTTGTTCCGGATGGGATACGGCACCTGAAGATCCGCGAGGTCCTCTACCAGCCCGAGGCCGAGGGTAACTTCGAACTGTAGGGTGGATGCCAGTCAGCGAGCGAGGACCATCCCATAGGGCGTGCGCCCGTAGAGACTGATCTCGAGTTCGCTCACGACCCATAGACCCCAGGAGCGAACCCACTCCGGGACCCACGTGAGGACCACAATGCGCGCACCTGGCGCTGCCACGCGGGTAACCTCACGGCCTATCTCCGAGTAGAACGCTTCCGCATCGGCCTCGATGGCCACCTTTCGGCCCCAAGGCGGGTTGGTCACGATGCGCGTCACTGTTTCGTCTGCGACCGGGAGGGCGCGAGCATCCCAGCGATGGAGGTCGACGCGGGCCTGTGCTGTGGCGGCATTGCCGCAGGCCGCGACGAGTGCAGTACGGTCCGGGTCTCCGCCGAGCACGCGGCCTCCACGGTATGCGGCTTCAACCAGCAACGTTCCGGCGCCGCAGCAAGGGTCCAGGACGCGCTCCCCAGGCAGTATGCCGGCCAGCCAGACCATTGCGGCAGCCACCGGGGGCCGTAGAGAACCCGGAACGTGCTCCTGCTTGTAGGGCCGGTTCTGCAGCGGCTCGCGGCCCACTCTGACCCCGACGTGAGCGGTCGCGTGTTCGAGGAACACGCGTACGTTGAGGTCAGCTTTGCGATCGTCGGGCGTGTAGGTCCAGCCGCGATGGCGATCCTCGATAGCTCTGGCGCACGCCAGCTTGATCTCGTCTGACGTATAGTTGCGGCGGCCAACGAAGCTCGCTGTGACTGAGAAAGCCGGTTCCCGACGGATCGGTCGCCCGCGCACGGCTCCGCACACCGCCGCAGCAGGCCGGAGGTCAATGCGAGCGCTATACGTTCCCATCGTGGCCAGTGCGGCTCGTTCTGGCCCGATGGCCTCCCACGTCGCCACATCGGCGAACAGGTCATCGATCGTGCGCAGCGTCAGCAGTGCAGGGTCTGGCGCTGCCACGCGCGCTGTCACCCGGCGGTAGCCCGTAGTGCCAACGATCACGCCGGGCAGCGCTGCCATCTCGGCGGCGCTCACAGTTTCGAGCCCTCGCGTTGTCACCGCAAAAAGATCGACCATGCCTCGCCTCATCTGTGCGTAGCCGTGGGTCTCGGTTGCCCCACATGGCTGTGTTCCAACGATCATCGCACTACCTGCAACAAATCGAGTATAGCACAGGCACCGGCCTACCCACAGAGCGGCTCTTACCCTTGACATGCGCTTTGTGTGCCATATACTCAGAGTGTGAGTAATCAAGAGGTGAGTAGTGGACGAGACAGGCGAATCCGCGCTCACAATTGAGTGGAGCCTCCTCGGGTTCCTAGCCGAGCGCCCTATGCATGGGTACGAGATCCACCAGCGTCTCTCCGAGGCCGCGGGTTTGGGTGTCGTGTGGCACATCAAGCAGGGCGCCCTGTACACGCTGCTGACGCGTCTGGAAGACCGAGGGCTCATTTCCCATGTCCTTGAACCTCAGGATCCACGTCCACCAAGGAAGGTCTATTCGCTGACAAGCAAAGGCCAGGCAGCGCTGCAAAGCTGGATCATGACGCCGGTCAGGCGAGGGCGTGACTTCAGGCTGGAGTTTCTTGCGAAGGTCTACTTCGCCTGGCGTGCAGGCGCGGAGCCGCTCAAGGCACTCTTTGCCGAGCAGCGGGCCGTATGCCTTGCTTGGCGCGCCTCGCTTCAGGGCGCGGTGGAGCGAACGCCAGAGGGGGCCTACGAGGCGCTTGTGTACCGTTTCCGACTGGGTCAGGTGGAGGCGATGGCGACGTGGCTTGACCAAAGCGAGGCCTTGCTCGCGCCATAGTGGGGGGAAGTGTCGATCGGTCTCCGAATTCAGTGGGCGAAGAGGAGGGTATGATGCGACTGAAGACCTGGGGTTTTGGTATCGCTATCATCGCGCTGATTGGCCTGTCCGCCTGCCAAGGTGGCGCTTTGCCACGCTCCCTATCTGTGGAAGATGCCCTGGGTCGAACTGTGTCCTTTCCTTCGCCGCCGCAGAAGATCATCATCGCGGGACGCGCCAATTTCATGCTTAACGATGCGGTCTACCTGTTTCCTGATGCTCCGGAACGGGTGCTTGCATTGACCCAGGCCACCCAGGCTGCAAGTGCGTTCGTGAGCTTATTGGATCCAGAGGCTGAGGCCAAGACGCGCTTCATGTCCGATGCAGCAGCAGAGGAGATCGCGGCTGCGCAGCCCGATCTGGTTCTGCTCAAGAGCTACATGAAAGATCCGCTCGGCGACACCCTCGAGCAGCTTGGGATACCCGTGGTCTACCTTGATTTTGAGACGCCCGAGCAATACGAGCGAGATCTCGCAACGCTTGGGAAGCTGTTTGGTGACGCGAACCGTGCGGAGAAGCTCTGGGGCTATTACGATGAGATTCTGGGGCGCGCAGCGAATGCGACAGAGAGTCTGACTGATGCGGACAAGCCCCGTGTATTGCTGCTTCAGTACACGGAAAAGGGCGGCGAGGTGGCTTTCAAGGTGCCGCCTGCGAGCTGGATCCAGACGCAGATGGTCACGCTGTCGGGCGGTATCCCTGTCTGGACGGAGGCCGCGCAGGGCGGCGGATGGGCGACCGTGAACCTTGAGCAGATCGCGGCCTGGGGGGCGGACCAAATCTACATCATCAACTACTTCGGCAGCGCGGTGGAGGTCGTGGAGCGACTGCAGACTGACCCACAGTGGTCTGTCTTGCCGGCTGTGCGCGACGGGCAACTGATTCCCTTTGCCGGGGACCTTTATAGTTGGGACCAGCCCGACACGCGGTGGGGGTTGGGACTGCTATGGCTTGGGCAGCAGATCCAGCCAGAGGCCTTCGCCGACATCGACCTCGAGGATGAAGTCTACGGATTCTTTGGCGATTTCTATGGCCTGGACCGTGCGACGATTGACAGTGAGATCGTCGCACGGCTGAACGCTTCCCAACTGCAGCCTTGATCACCAAGCGGCAACAACGGATCCTGTGGGGGCTCGGCGTCCTGTTGCTCGTGAGCATCGCGCTATCGTTGTTCACGGGGCGCTATCCGAGCCCCTACTGGATGCCACCGCGTTTGCTGGTCGAAGATACACTGGCACAGCGGCTCGTGGTGAACCTGAGGATGCCGCGCATCGTGGTCGCCATGCTCCTGGGGATGTCACTTGCCGGAGCGGGGACCGTGATGCAGATGATCTTCCACAATCCACTGGTCGAGCCAGGCTTTCTGGGTGTGTCGCAGGGCGCCTCGTTTGGTGCGGCCCTGAGCATCGTAGCCCTGAACGCTTCGGGGCTGGGCATCCAGGCTGCTGCGGCCTGTTTCGGCTGCCTGGGGCTGGTTCTCTCCTACTCGCTCGCGACGCGCATTCGCTACGGCGGGTGGACGTTGCGACTCGTACTTGCAGGGATTGCAGTGTCGGCGCTGTTCTCTGCGGGCGTCGGCATTCTCAAATACGTCGCTGACCCGCTGACGCAGCTTCCTGAGCTGGTCTTCTGGATGCTG
Source organism: Chloroflexota bacterium (assembly GCA_022707665.1). Lineage (GTDB taxonomy): Bacteria > Chloroflexota > Anaerolineae > B4-G1 > SLSP01 > PWVB01. The sequence continues at coordinate 5,419 of JAKJAE010000089.1, read as the reverse complement.
GGTGCCCTGTGGGGGGTGACCTGGCGAGAGGCCCTGACGATACTTCCTGTCACGTTCCTGGCGTTGGCGGGGCTGGTGTTGGCGCGCTGGCGACTCAATGTCCTAGCCCTTGACGACGCGACGGCGCTCTCACTGGGATCGGCACCGGCGCGGGAACGACTGGCTCTGTTGGTGGCATCTGTTGCCGCAACGGCAGCCGTGGTTTCCGTTGCCGGTGTCGTGAGCTGGGTGGGTCTGATCGTGCCGCACCTATCACGGCGCCTCCTCGGCGCGGATGCCCAGGTCGCCCTGCCGGGGGCGCTGCTGCTGGGAGGGGCCTTCGTCATCCTATGCGACACAATCGCCCGCTCAGCCCTCTCCGGTGAAATCCCTCTCGGAATCCTGACGTCACTGATCGGGGCTGCCGCTTTCGGCGTACTCATGGTGGCGCAACCACGATTCGTTGCTCAGGCAAGGTGAGTCATGACCCGAATGGCGGAAGGCCCCTCGATGATCTCGCTATCGACCCTGCGCTTCAGCTATGATGATCGAGCCCGCACCCTCTTCAATGGCCTCTCGCTCGAGATCCCTGCGGGCTCGAT
>JAKJAE010000089.1:4498-4828 GCA_022707665.1 Chloroflexota bacterium | reverse complement strand
GCCCCACGCTGGCAGCGTCCGACTTGATGGCCGTGCGCGCCACACCTACTCGCGGCGTGAGCTTGGCCGGCTCGTGGGGTTGGTGGCACAGACGGAGTCGATCCCCTTCAGCTTTACGGTGATGGACTATGTTCTCCTGGGACGTGCGCCTTATCTGCGTCCACTGGAGGTGCCCGGTCCTGAGGACGTGCGCGTTGCCGAGAGGGCACTAGTGCGGTTGGGCATCGATGCGATGGCCCGCCGCGCGATCGATACACTGAGTGGCGGCGAGCAGCAGTTGGTAGTCCTGGCCCGTGCGCTGGCGCAACAACCGCGCATCCTGTTGTTGGA
>JAKJAE010000089.1:0-4413 GCA_022707665.1 Chloroflexota bacterium | reverse complement strand
CACGGTTGTGTTCACAACCCACGAGCCCGATCTTGTGGCGGCAATCGCTGACTACGTGGTGCTGATGCGAGGGGGGGAGACGTTGGCGGCGGGTGCACTGTCGGACGTGTTTACGCCGGAGAATCTCTCGCAGACGTATGGTGTTCCGTGACTGTCGCGCAGGTCGCGGGGCGCCGCGTGGTGGTCGCGTGACGTCACCTGTATAGGTGAACGAAAAAGCGATGATGCGGACTCCCGCATCATCGCTCTCGATAGTCGGGGCATGCGGATTTGAACCGCGGACCTCACGGACCCGAACCGTGCGCGCTACCAAGCTGCGCTATGCCCCGGACAAGAGTCATTATACACGCCATCCCGTTTTCCGCAAGCCCCCGTCGCTTGTCGGGATAGCACAATGGAGTAGACTGGCCCGCGTGTCAATCTCGATGGCCACGGACAGAGCCTGTCGCCAACGGCGGCGGGCGGGTGTCGTGGTACGTGCGACGGGGCGCCGGCCTGCGGCGGGAGCGGGCAACCTGTGTAGCGCCGCGTTGTGCTGTGATGTCAACGGAGGCCTTCATGTCAGTCTGGCAAGCGATTTTGCTTGGAATCTTGCAGGGAGTCACCGAGTTCCTTCCCGTCAGTAGCTCGGGACATCTCGTGATCGTACCCTACCTTCTGGGCTGGCCCGACCCGGGGCTAGCGCTGGATACCCTTTTGCACCTGGGTACGCTTCTGGCGATGGTGATCTACTTTTGGAGTGACCTCTGGCGCCTGCTTCGAGCGGGCCTGCAGAGCCTGCGACGACGTTCCCTCGCCGACCCCGATGCCCGCGTGGCCTGGGCCCTGGTCGTCGCAACGATTCCGGCTGGCGTCATCGGTCTGCTGTTCGAAGACAAGATCGAACAGCTCTTCGGTGTCCCGATGGCTGCTGCCGCCTTTCTATTGGGTACTGCACTGCTATTGGTTCTCTCTGAGTTACTGGGCTCGCGCCAACGGCCGATCACGTCTATTTCCTGGGTTGATTCGCTCTTGATCGGCTTCGCCCAGACATTGGCGATTGCCCCTGGGCTGAGCCGTTCTGGTTCAACGATCGCTGCGGGTCTCTTTGTCGGGTTCCGGCGCGAGGATGCTGCACGATTCAGCTTTCTGCTCGCTGTCCCTGTCGTCCTTGGCTCAGGACTCTACCAGCTCGCGAAGCTGGCCCTGGACGGCGGGGGTGGCACGCCCGCCGGCGTTGTCGTCGCGGGTATGGCGGCGGCTGGCATCTCGGGCTATCTCGCCATTGCCGGGCTGCTCGCCCTGATCCGGCGGCACAGCCTGTATGTCTTTGCCGTGTACTGTGCGCTCTTCGGCGGCCTGGTGTTGGCAGGGGTCTTGCGCTAGGGCACTGTGCTATGCTGAGGTGGGGTAGTAGGGTGCGGTTGTTGCGGTGCTGGTCGCGAGATGCGCTATCGCCGTCCGAATCGATGACTGTGTTGTCTGTGTCCGGGCGCTCGCGCCTCTATCTTGGCCGGGTGGCTGCCCTGGCCCTGCTTGGTGTGTTGTTGTCGGCATGCGTCACGCCCGTCCCCCTGATACCCACGCCGACGGAGGCCCCTTCTCCTACCGCGGTGACTCCTGTGAGGGTGGTCTGCGCGGAGAGTCTGTTTCCTGCCCTTGAGGGCGCGGTTGGTGCGTTTCACCGTGACCAGACCGGGATCGAGGTCAGCGTGCTGCCGCGCGCGGACGTACTGGCCCATCAGGCGCTTCAGCAGGGCGATGCCGATGTCGCCGTGGTCACCTGGCTCTCAGACGCCGGTCCCGAAGCAGCGTGGGCTCAGCCGGTGTCCCGCGATGGCCTGGCGATCATCGTGAACCCCCAGAACGGTCTGCCGGGACTGACGATGACACAACTGCAGGACCTATTCCAGGGCCGGCTCGAAGATTGGTCGGCGTGGGGTGGTTTGCCTGGACCTCCGACGCTTGTGAGTCGCGAGACGGCCTCGGGAGACAGTGCCTTCTTCCAGGCATGGGTGATGCGTGACGCACGTATCTCGCTCAATGCGCTTCTTGCACCCAGTTCGGATGCGATGGTCCAGTTTGTGGCCGACGACGCACTCGCTGTTGGCTATGTCTCAACGGCAAGACTCGACAGCCGCGTTCGTGCGCTTGTGGTCAATGACGTGCCACCGGTCGCCGAGACCATCGAGGCTGGGCTGTACCCACTGACGCGCACTCACTTCGTCGTGACGCCTGGGGAACCTGAGGGTGCGGTGCGTGAGTTCGTTCAGTGGTTGCTGGCGACGCCTGGGCAGCGTGTTCTGGAGGCGTACGGCTACGTCGGCGTGCCGTCAGACACACCATCCATACCCTAGTCCCTCAGGGCTGGGCGCCCCCGATAAGGACGTCGGGCTCCCCGTTGAAGAAGCGATGGGTCAGCATCCCGATCTGTGAGAAGGTGGGCTCGCTCTCCTCGGGCAACAGCCACTCCGGCTGGTACATAAGCACAGCCAGCACGAACGGCTTTCCCGGGCCATAGACAAGCGCGGCCTCTGCGTAGGTGCTTCCCTCGATGTCGCGGCTGTGGGCGACGCGTGTGCTTGCCGGAACCGCACCAAAGAGCAGTGGGCGCTCGCTGCTCTGCTGCATTCGACCCAGGAGCTCCTCGCACTCCACAGGCGTGATCGCCCGTGGGTAGAGGGCGCGGAGCATGCCCCCTCCCTGTGTGCAGTGATAGAGGCTCTCGACGAGGATGCCGATGTCTACTGCCGTCGTTTGGACGGTCGGGCTAGGTTGAGTCGTGACATCGGTGCGCGTATTTGCCGGCGTGGCGATACTGGCCTCCTGCACATCCTGGCCACCAACGCTGAGCGGCGCCGTGACAAACGTGTTGCGCAGCCCCAATGACCAGAGCCCATCCGTAACCTGCTGAGCCCCGCTGTAGGCATCTCCTGCGCCAAGTGCGGAGAGAAGTCCATCCGTCGCTGCACTGTCTCCCATCGTCAGCATCGCGTCCATCATCTCTGCGGTGTCGTTGTCCAGCGGGATCTCACGCGTGCGGTAGATCTCCAGCGCCGTGGCGACCTCGATGGCACCGATGCCCGTGTGAGCTACGTCGCACTGAAGACACAGCTCGCTGCCGCCCTCCAGGTCCTTGGCGTAGATGCTGACGACGCCGCGGAAGCCCGCCAGGGCTGCCGTGAGAGCCTGTTCGAGGACATCCAGGGAGACCTCTGGTGCCGGTTCGGTAGCCACGACGAGTGCGACCTCGCGCTTGGCCGGATCTGGTGAGAGGATCGCCGAGATCAGGAGGGGAAGTGAGGCTTCGCGGTTGAGTGTGGTTCCCTCGGCTGCTGGTCTGAATGTACCCGATTCGGGCAGGGCTACAGGGCCAAGCGGCGGATGGTCGTACTTCTGCGCGGTGCGCTGGAGGAATGCATCGACGCGCTCACGCGAGTACAGGACAACCGCCGGGACGTTCGTCTTGGGGGGCTCGGAACTCCGGACTGTGTCGATGAGGTACTGGACAAAAGCCAGACCGCCCGACTGGCTCGCAATCGCCTCGTCGAGGTTCTGGGCAGTGGCCTGGATATCTACACGCAGCTCGACCGTCTCAGGGAGGAGTGGACTGATCACCTGGCCCGCATAGGTGACGGTGATGGGGATTGTATAGGCCTGCTCGATGGCAACCAGGGCTTGGTCGCGCGTCATACCAGCCACCCGCAGCCCGTTGATCATTATCGTTGCCGGCAGGACGGCCTCACTGGAGCGCCACGTCGTGTATAGCCACGTGCCGCCCAGAATCAGGGTGCTAAGAAGCAGTAGAAGGATAACGCCTGTGCCCGACCGCTTTCTGTGTCTCACGATGCTTCATTATAGCTGACCGGGTCAGCGTGTCCACTTGTGGGGGTGGGGGCGGTTCTTCGCCTCTCGTTCGGTCCAGGCTATAATGGCAGCCATCGGCTGATGATCGTTTGGCCTTGCCGAGCAAGGTAGGCGAGAGGAGTGATGGATGAGCGACAAGATCGATCTGACCTATGAGCAGGCGCTTCAGGAGCTCGAAGCGACTGTAGCCAAGCTTGAGGGAGAGGGCTTGGAGCTTGCTGAGACGGTCGCACTCTATGAGCGCGGCAAAGCACTGGCCCAACACTGCCAAGACTTGCTTGATGCGGTCGAGCTTCGCGTTCAACAGGTGAACTCCGGCGAGGACGGCGAGGTGCGGATCGAGCCATTTTCGCGGGAGGGGGCAGCACCATGAGATCGCGCAGCGTTGGGCGCTCGGCCCGGTGGGTGACGCTGGTCGTCGTTCTATCAGGACTTCTGGCAGGATGCATGATTCCTCTTCCAACCGTCGAGCCGCTCACTGTTATCGATCCGGTGGACGAAGTCCGAACTGTGGAGAGTGGCGGGGCAACGCGTGCAACCGTGCGGTTGCGTTTGCTGCTGCGGAGC
>JAKJAE010000088.1 GCA_022707665.1 Chloroflexota bacterium | reverse complement strand
AATTGGCTATGCAGGTGATACCGGTGGCGCGATCAAGGGCAAGCGCATCGACCTGGGTTACAGCGACGCGAACCTCAAGCTCTGGCATCGCTGGGTCGATGTCTATTTGCTCACTCCGGTACCTGCCCGCATCAACTACACCGGACCATGATGTCCGACCCTCGCGACCTGTTAGGTCGCCATGACCTCCGCCCAAGGAGGTCACTGGGCCAAAACTTCCTCATTGACCCTTCTGCACCCGATCGGATTGCGGATTGTGCTGGTCTGTCGGCTGAAGACACGGTTCTAGAGGTCGGTGCCGGTGTGGGCACGCTGACCACGGCTCTGGCTGTGCGGGCGGGATGTGTCGTTGCAGTCGAGACGGATCCGGCGCTGGCTGAGGTGCTGAGCGCTGAGATGGCGCCGTGGCAGCACGTGCGAGTGGTCCGTGGCGATATCCTTACGCTTGATCCCGCTTTGCTGCTATCTGTACCTGAGGGATCCTTGGGACCGCCGCTGTGGGGAAGGCGTCTGTTGCACTATCACGTGGTCGCGAACCTACCCTACTACGTCACAAACGCCGTCGTACGCCACCTTCTGGAAGCGAGAGTACGGCCGCTGCAGCTGGTCCTCACTGTTCAGAGAGAGGTGGCGGAGCGGATGGTGGCACTTCCGGGCGACATGAGCCTGCTGGCGGTCAGCGTCCAATTCTACGGCAGGCCTGAGCTCTGCTTACGGTTGCGACGCGGGGCCTTCTACCCGCCGCCCAAGGTGGAGTCGGCCGTCGTTCGGATCAGAACCTACGAGGAGCCGCCCTTTGCGGTGGCTGATGTCCAGCGGTTCTTCCGTGTGGCCAGGGCCGGCTTTTCCCAGCGCCGGAAACAGCTTCGGAACTCATTGTCTGCCGATCTCGCGCTGGATCCAGAGGCCGTTGCGAAGGTGCTACGTGGCCAGGACATCGATCCAACGCGCCGCGCCGAGACCCTGTCGATCGCGGAGTGGGGGCAGGTCAATGCAGGACTCTCGCCCCTATTGGTTGGGGCTGATATGTAGGGACGCTCCGCATCTGCGCGGGGTGCTCTGTCCCAAACTGGCCTGGATTGAGGAGCCCGGAAATGCAGACGCCCGGCACATCCCTCTTCGCGAGAGTGCCGGGCGCACAGGTGGGCGTAGCGTCACGCCGCCTTTGTCGCCTCGATGTGGGCTACCAGGACATGCTCCGCAGTCTCCAATCGTTTCAGTGTCCGCTCGCGACCCACGGCCTGGATGCTACCGAAGAGCGGGGGCGAGACGGCTTTGCCCGTGACGGCATTACGTACGATTCCGAATAACTGTCCCGGTTTGAGCCCCAGTTCCTTGGCCAGCGACCGCATAGGCTCCTCCATCGAATCCGGGGCAAACTGCACGAGCCCACCGAGCAGACGCTGAACAGCGAGTATCGCTTCCAGGCTTTGCTCCACGGTCATCGCCTTGCCCACCAAGGCCTCAACGGGTGGTTCGGCAACTTCCTGGAAGACGAAGTCCGTCAATGCCACAACATCACGGAGTGTCGTGAGTCGCTCTTGTACGAGCGGCACCAAGATGCGCAGGGTGGGAAGCGTCTCGGTCGCCACGGGAGTCTCAATCAGCCCCGCGTCCTGCCAGTAGGGGATCAACCGTTCCAGCAGCTCCTCCTCGCCCATTTTCCGGATGTATTGCCCGTTCATCCAGTCGAGTTTGTCGTAGGAAAAGACCGCAGGTGCAAGATTGATGTGCGCTATGTCAAAGCGAGCGATCAGTTCCTCTCGGCTGAAGATTTCCTGCTGCTCCCCCTCCCCCGGCGACCAACCGAGCAACGCCAGGAAGTTCACGAGGGCCTCCGGGAGATAGCCGGCGCGGCGGAACTCGTCCACCGAGGTCGCACCATGCCGCTTCCCCAGCTTCTTGCCGTCTGCACCAAGTACCAGGGGCACGTGGATAAAGATCGGTGGCGTCCATCCAAAGGCCTGGTAGATGAGGATGCGCTTGGGTGTACTGGGAATCCAGTCGTCGCCTCGCATTACGTGGCTGATCTGCATCATATGGTCGTCGACAACGACAGCAAGGTGGTACGTGGGAAACCCATCGCTCTTCAGAAGGATCTGGTCATCCAGCAGTGCGTTCTCAATGGAGATGTCGCCGCGGAGGACATCGTGGAAGGTTGTGATCCCCTCGCGTGGTACCTTCAGCCGGATCACGTGGGACTCATCCTTGGAAACGGCACCTGCCGGTTTGTCACGACACAGGCCATCGTACATCGGTGTCTTGCCCTCGGCGCGCATAGCCTCGCGGATGGTGTCGAGCCGTTCCTGAGAGCAGTTGCAGCGATAGGCTTTGCCCATCGACACGAGCTCCTCGGCCTTCTGCTGGTAGATCTGGAGACGCTGGGACTGAACGTAGGGGCCGCAGTTGCCGCCCTTGCCTGGCCCTTCATCCCAGTCGAGTCCAAGCCACTGCAGGCTGTCCTCGATCACCCTCAGGGCATCTCGTACGAAGCGTTCCTGGTCGGTATCCTCGATGCGCAGGACAAAGGCCCCGTGCTGCTGTCTGGCAAAGAGCCAGTTGAACACAACTGTGCGGACGTTGCCGATATGGGGGTAACCGGTGGGGCTTGGAGCGAAACGAACACGTACCGTCATAGACTGATCCCTCCTATGCTAGCCCAGCGATTATAGGCGGAATGCGCTAGAATTCCAGTCTTCGCTGCCGCATCGCAACGCTCTCAACCAATCCAAGCCCGAGGAACGTCACAACGAGGGCGCTGCCACCGCTGCTGATGAAGGGCATCGGTAGTCCAGCTACCGGGATGACGTTCAGGTTCATCCCAATGTTGATCAGCAGTTGATAGAAGATGTAGGTGGCGACGCCCGCTGTGATGAGACGTCCAGTCATATCCTCGGCATTCCCAGCGATACGCAGGATGCGCCAGAGCAGCAGCCCGAAGATCAGGAGGATCAGTCCTGCACCAACAAACCCCAGCTCCTCACAGATGACCGAGAAGATGAAGTCAGTGTGCCGCACACGGAGGAAGTGAAGCTGGCTCTGGGTACCGGTGGCAAACCCCTTGCCCAGAAGCCCGCCTGACCCGATGCTAATGAGCGCCTGCTCGACGTTGTAGTAAGCACCGGTATCGCGCGAGGGATCCAGGAAGTTCTGGACACGGCTCTGCATATAAGGATCCATATTTGCCCAGACAATCGGCAATGCGATGAGTCCGAGTGCGCCGGCGCCCGCGAGATAGCCAAAGTGCATCCCCGACGTGAAGATCATCGTGACCCATGTTGCGACATAGAGCGTCGCTGTGCTGAGGTTGGGTTGCGTAAAGACCAGAAACGCGGCGAGCCCGGTGAGAGCCATCGATCCAAGGAACTCGCCGAGGCCAGGAGGCGACGGCGCATTGCGAGCCAGAAACCCGGCCTGGCTCACGATGAGAAGGATCAGGGCCGGAAAGGCAGGCTGAATCGAGGTTCCGCCGATGTAGATGAACCGTCGTACCTCGCCAATCTCGCTGCTTCCGAACAGCAACGTGAAAACCAGAAGCCCAAGTGTGACAAAGTACAGCGGCCACTCAAGGCTCTCCAGCAACCGGTAGTCGATGGATGCGATGGAGAAGAGCAGCCCTACGCCAATGGCTGCATAGATAGCCTGGCGCCGCCAAGTGCCGGCCAGGTCCTCCGATCCCAGCGTTGCGCTGTAGATCATGGCCAGTCCGACGATCGATAGCAGGACTGCGATGGCCAGCAGGCCCCAGTCAAAGTGCTCCCAACGCGATCTACTCACTTACCTACCTATTCCAGCGGCTACGGGCAGTCGTAGACCGGCGACGCCTATCGGGCGCTCCACACCGATCCACGCCTGGGAAGGCTACGCTCTGTCGTTGATGCGCCGTGAACGGGCCGTATGGACAGGGATATCAGCCATCAGCCGTGTTTCACGATTGTCCTCGGTGAAGTTGACGACAACCTTGTCGATGTCGATGTCGAGATGCTTGGAGATGACGGCGATGATCTCATCCTTGAGCACCTCGAGCATTCCGGGTGAGATGTTGGCACGATCGTGGGTGAGCACCAAGCGTAACCTTTCTGCGGCGATGTTCTGTGTTGATTGGGATCTGCGGCGGAACAAGTCAAGTAGTCTCATGCGAGCTCCTTTCGACGGGGGCCGAAGAGCTTACCAAGGAACCTCCGCTGCTCCAATGCTTTGACGGGCAGCTCCTCACCACTGAGCCGACGCGCGATGTCGCGAAACGCGCGGCCCGCCGCCGAGCGATCATCCAGGACCACGGGCTGGCCCTGATTGCTGGCTCCAAGCACCCTTGTGTCCTCAGGTACGATACCAAGCAGGTCGACGGAGAGAAGGTCGATGACCGTCTCGGCGCTCATCATGCCATTCTTCCGGACCAGTTCGTGGTTGTACCGGTTCAGGATGAGCTGGGTGTCAGCACGCCCCTCGGCCTCGAGCAACCCGATCACCCGGTCGGCATCCCGCAGCGCCGTCACCTCAGGGTTGGTGACAACAAGCACGAGGTCGGCGGGGGTCGTATCATAACGGAACCCGTGCTCAATCCCAGCGGGGGAATCGATCAGCACGAACTGCGCCATCTCCGCGGCCTCATGCGCTACGCGATCCATATCCTCGACCCTGAGCGCGTCCTTGCCCCGCGTCTGGGCGGCGGGGATCAGACAGAGATCTGGATAGCGTGGGTCGCGTACCATGGCCTGTCGAAGCCTGCAGTGTCCCTCGATGTAGTTCACGATGTCGTAGTAGACGTGGCTTTCGAGCCCCAGCATGACGTCGAGATTGCGCAGGCCGATGTCGGCGTCAATGCAGGTGACACGGTAGCCCAGCATTGCCAACGCGAGGCTGAGGTTCGCGGTGGTTGTGGTTTTGCCAACACCGCCCTTGCCTGATGACACCGTGATGATCTTGCCTGCCATGCCTACCGCTTTCTGCTCCACACTTCAGCAACGATATGGTCTTCCTCGACACGCGCAATTTCGGGAACCGGTGTACGCCGTCGCTGTTCCGGCGGGCGCCCGATGTGTCCCGCGATTCGAAGTTGCGACGGTTGAAGCTCGAGCGCACAGATGATCGATTCCTCGTCGCCAAATGCCCCAGCGTGCGCAAGACCTCTCAGGGCACCCCAGACGACGATGTTACCGCCTGCGATGATCTCCGCGCCGGGATTCACATCACCGAGGAGTGTGATGTGACCAGGAAAGTGAAGGCTCTGCCCAGAGCGGAGCGTTTGCTGGACCAAGAGAGCCTGTTGCTCAGGAGGGACTTCGGATGTGGATTTTCTGGGCTCGGTGTCGCGCGGCAAGCGCGTGAGGATACCGTTTGAACGCGCCAGGTGGATGGTTGCTTCGTTCTGGCTAAGAATCGCCCAGAGTTGGATGTCGTATTGGGAGACAAGGGTGCGTACCGAGGTGAGTTGGACCTGGGTCAGTTCACCAGGACCTACGTCCATGATCAGCCGGCCACCGCGGAAGAACGCTTCAGCTTCCTCAAGGGCTTCCTCAAAGGACGCCAAGACGACCTCCCAGTCGCTCGATTTGGGGCGTAACAGGATACCGTCTGAGGTGCCTTTGAGCATGATCGCGGTGTCGTCCATGGTTTCTCCATTATAGCATGACCGTTGAAACGGCAATCAGAAAGACCGTTGGAACCAGGCCATCACTGCAACTGTTAATCACGAAACAGGATGCGCTACATCCTGCACGACTCTATGCTATAACAGGCTCATTGTACCCGCATCAAAGGGTAACTCAAGCCGACTGGAGCTGTTTCCATGCGACGTGCGCTGCGTCTGTTAGTGACCCTTGCTGTTCCCATAGTTCTCACGATGACTATGGTGCGTGCATTGACTTTCCCGTGGTATGCCAGGTTCGAGTATGCCCGTACCGGTTTTCCTGCCGATCCGTTTGGGCTGCCGCCGGAGGAGCGACTGCGCCTAGCCGAGACGACGATCCGGTACCTGAATCTGCCTGGACGACCGGTGACGTTGGAGCGCCTGCGCCTTGCTGACGGCGAGCCCGCCTACAACGAACGGGAGCTTGGACACATGGAGGATGTCAAAGCCGTCTTCGATGGACTCACGCTGCTAGCAGGTGTCGCGTTGGCAGTGAGCCTTGCCTCGGCATGGCTTCTGATGCGGTTGGACCGCTGCGCGCCCTGGGCTGCGTTAGCCCAAGGCGGCGCGCTCACATTGGCGCTGCTACTGGGACTGGCGGCCTGGATGCTGATCGGGTTCGAGGGGTTCTTCCAGGCTTTCCACGGGGTGTTCTTCGCGTCCGGGACCTGGGTGTTCTCCTATTCCGATACGCTGATACGCCTCTTCCCCCTGCCCTTCTGGCAGGACGCTGGGCTTCTAGTGGCAGGGGGGGTCTGCGTACTGGCGGTTTGCGCTGTGGCGGCGGGTGCGTGGCGTGTGCGCCGCTGTGTTGTCAGGACCTGATAGGGCCGGGGGAACCATCGCAAGACTGGTACCTTCCTGTGTGGTTGGCACGCTGCAGGCGTTGCGTTAGTGGATTTCATACGCCTTTCTTATGTCTTTCCAATACTCGGGACTTATACTGGTTCCGTAATGAAAAGTATGGAGGGAGACTATGGCCAGAATTGTAGGCATTGACCTCGGGACAACGAACTCAGTTGTGTCTGTTATGGAAGGTGGACAGGTAACCGTGATTCCCACTGCTGAAGGGAATCGTCTGTGTCCATCTGTGGTTGCCTTTACCAAGAATAACGATCGCTTGGTTGGTGATCCTGCCAAGCGTCAGGCAGTCGTGAATGCTGAGAACACCATCTATTCGGTCAAGCGGCTGATGGGACGCCGGGCTGACGAGCCGGAGGTGCAGGTCACGCGGGAGATGGTGTCCTATGAGATCGCTGCTGGAAACCAGAATGATGCCCGCGTGCGCGTGCCTGTGCAAGACAAGGTCTACACACCACAAGAGATCTCGGCGATGGTGCTCCAGAAGCTGAAGAAAGATGCCGAGGCCTACCTTGGCGAGAGTGTGACGCAGGCTGTCATCACCGTGCCGGCGTACTTCAACGACAGCCAGCGTCAGGCCACCAAGGATGCCGGGCAGATTGCAGGGCTTGAGGTCATGCGGATCATCAATGAGCCTACAGCCGCTGCGCTCGCCTATGGCCTGGACAAGGCCAAAGACGAGACGATCCTGGTCTTCGACCTGGGTGGCGGCACCTTCGACGTCTCGATCCTCGAGGTCGGCGAGGGGCTGATCGAGGTGAAGTCCACCAACGGCGACACACACCTGGGTGGAGATGACTGGGACGAGCGCATTGTGCGCTGGATGCTTGACGAGTTCAAGAAGCAGCAAGGGATCGACCTGTCGAAGGATCGGCAGGCGATGCAAAGGCTCCGCGAGGCGGCCGAGAAAGCGAAGATCGAGCTCTCCACGATGATGGAGACCGACATCAACTTGCCTTACATCACCGCAGATGCGACCGGCCCCAAGCACCTGCAGATTCGCATCACGCGATCCAAGTTCGAGCAGTTGACGCAGGACCTTGTCGAGCGCTGCAGGCGGCCTTTCGAGCGGGCACTGAGTGATGCCAAGATCAGCGCTTCTGCTCTGGATGAGGTGGTCCTTGTGGGGGGCGCCACGCGCATGCCAATGATCCAGGAGCTCGTTCGCTCACTTACGAACGGTAAGGAGCCGCATAAGGGTGTCAACCCCGATGAGGTCGTCTCCGTCGGCGCGGCGATCCAGGGCGGTGTTCTGGCTGGTGATGTGACGGACATCTTGCTGCTGGATGTGACGCCCCTGAGCTTGGGTGTCGAGACGCTGGGCGGCCGGATGACCAACCTCATCCCCCGGAATACGACAGTGCCGGTAAAGAAGAGTGAGACGTTCACGACAGCCGAGTCGAACCAGACGGCCGTGGACATTAAGGTCTATCAAGGCGAGCGACCCATGGCAGCGAACAATATGCTGCTCGGTCAGTTCCGACTGGATGGGATCCCACCTGCGCCACGTGGGGTGCCGCAGATCGAGGTGACCTTCGACATCGACGCTAATGGTATTCTTAACGTGTTAGCCAAGGATAAGGCGACTGGCCGCGAGCAGCACATTACGATCACGGCGAGCACCAACCTGAGTGGTGACGAAGTCGACCGTTTGGTTCAGGAAGCCGAGCTGCATCAGGAAGAGGACAAGAAACGCCAGCTCCTGGTAGACACGCGGAACGAAGCTGATGGCATGATCTACCAGATCGAGAAGAGCATGGCCGATCTTGGGGAGAAGGTCCCCGGCAATGTTCGCGCTGAACTTGAAAGCCTGATGAACGACTTGCGCAGCCTGAAGGACAGCAGCGACGATCCTGCAGCCATCCGGCGCAAGATGGACCAGTTGCGTGATGCCGCGATGAAGATGGGCGAGCAGGCCTATGGTCAGGCAGGCGAGGGTCCTATGCCTGGCCCTCACGTGGGTCCCGGCTATGGTCACGCTCCTGGTGGTGGACAGACGCCCCCCGGTGAGGGCCCCGATGTCGTCGAGGGCGAGTACCGCGAAGTAAACTGATCTGTCGAGGTCAGTGGGCGATGGCAGGTACTGTGCTGTCGCCAGTGGCATTGTAGCGATGACAAGGGGTGGCTGCGGCCACCCCTTGTCAGTCAGGTAGGGGAAGACAAGGAAATGCAACATGGCGAACAGTAACAGAGGTACCCGTATCCCGATTCGGTGGGGACGTGAGGAGAAAGCGCGGCCCGGCGATCCAGAAGCAGAGCCACGGATTCCCAGTGACACCGTTGACGAGGCTGGCGCGGGGGATCAGATGCAGGCCGAGGAGCCGGCAGCGGTAGCGGAGGCCGAGGACGAGAAGGGCCAGTTCGAGGCAGGCGAGGCCGTGGATTGGCGAGATGCCGCGTTGCGGCTCAAGGCCGAGATGGAGAACTACCGCAAGCGACAGAAGCGGTGGGCGGAGGACGAGGTCCTCCGTGAGCAGGAGCAGTTCCTGCGGTCATTCCTCGGGATAGCCGATGATCTCGAGCAAGCGCTCAAGCACATCAGCC
>JAKJAE010000087.1 GCA_022707665.1 Chloroflexota bacterium | reverse complement strand
CTGCCGCTAAGTTGCGCTCGGTTCGCTCTTCCACGCCGCCCATCATACCACGCCCCGGGGGAACGCTGAACACTTACGATTGATGGGTACGACACGGGTATCTGGTATGCCGATCTCTGGGTCGGTAAGCTGTTGAGTGCGCTGGAAGGGGTCGGAATTCTCCAGGACACGGTGATCGTGGTCAGCGCTGACCATTCGGAATCGCAGGGCGAATTCGATATATGGGGAGACCACCAGACGGCGGACCACTCGGTATGTCGAGTGCCGTTGCTGATCCGTTGGCCCGGAATCACGGACGGTGGACGTGTGGAGACCGCACTTCACTATCACTTCGATTGGGCTGCCACGCTGATCGAGTTGGTGGGAGGGCAAGTCCCCTCGAACTGGGATGGTGTATCCTTCGCCGAAGCCTTCCGGGCGAACAGGGAGGTCGGACGTGACTACTTGATCACGAGTCAGGGAGCGTGGTCGGTTCAGCGCGGCGTCCGGTTCGATTGGGAGGGTGCCGCATACATGTGCCTCACGCGATACCAATTGCCTGCCTACCTTCAGCGGCTGAGGGCTACGGGTAGGGCGCATCATGCAGAGCGTCTGGCCCGGCTCCATCCGGACGAGGTGGAGCCAGGATGACAACGCTTGTCGCTAACACAAGTTATCGGGGCGCGTGGCCTGCTCTACTGACCCCGTCCACGCCCGACGGGGGTGTCGACGTGCACATGCTTGAGCAGCTTACGGCCTATCTGCTCGACAAAGGGGCCGATGGGCTCTATGTGTGTGGCTCAGCCGGTGAAGGCGTATCCCTGTCGGTCCCTGAGCGCTGTCGGGTCGCAGAGACTGTGGCGGCCCGTGTCGCCGGCCACGTCCCCTTGATCATCCACGTAGGGGCAGTGGCAACCCGCGACGCTGTTGCACTTGCCAGGCACGCACGCGCTCTTGGTGTGGCTGGCGTCGCCAGTATTCTTCCCCCCTTCGGTCGAGGCATTGCTGCAACCTATGCGCATTACGCGGCCATTGCCGCAGCCGTGCCCGACGTGCCGTTCTACCCCTACCTGTTCGGTGGTCAGGTCGACGCACTCACCCTGTTACAAGAGCTCATCGCGCGCATCCCCAATCTGGGTGGGGCCAAGTATACGGGATCAGATATGTTCGAGCTGCAGGCATTGGTTGACCTGGCTGGGGCGCGTTGCTCGGAGACAGGATGGACGATCTTCTCCGGCATGGATGAACAGTGCCTTTTCGCTGCTCTCTTCGGCTCTCCAGCCAACATCGGCAGCACGCTTAACCTGATGCCTGGTGCCTATAAGGCGCTCCGCGCCAGCTATGAAGCTGGGGATGTGCTGCGGGCGCGTGATCTTCAGGTGCGTGCCAACAGGGTCACGCGGGTGCTTCATCGCTTCGGTTTCTTCGGTGCAATGTTCGAGGGACTGAGATACCTGGGACTTGACTGTGGCGAGCCTCGCTTGCCGAACCTTCCGATGCCCGTTGAGAGCCATGCCACGTTCCGCGCTGCGCTTGATGCTGTCGACTTCCTCGAGCTCGCGGCAATGTAGGCCGGGCTGAGGGGGCGTCCTGTCCGTAGTGGCAACCACGGTCAGGTTGACGATCGCCTGTCGCTCATTCCGGACGGCTTTGTCTTGCTGATGACCGCTCTTCGCGATGTCTCCGTGCGCTCAGCTGCTCGGGTTGTTGATGCTCGCAGTCACCTTCTTTGTAGAGACCATTTCCTTAACCTTGACACGGTCTGCTCTGTGGTGTAGAATCCTTCGGTACCGAACTATTCGGTACCGAATGGTCAGGGGCTGATGCTTGGCCCCGGGCCTTTCGGTCACCGGTCTCTTGGTCCTCGATCCTTTGGTCGTGGTATCCGGTAGGTGCTGCCATTCTGGAAGGGGCGTCAATGGTCCAACAGTCGCAGAGTCTTGCCCTCGAGGCAACCCGGAAGTTCCTTGTCTTGTACCGCTACCTGCGGCACTACGCACGTACCATGCAGTGCGAGGGTGTTCGGGGGCGCGATATGTCAACACTTCGCTATCTACACGAGACGGGCCCTCTCACGATCAGTCAGATAAGTGAATACCTCTTCATCAGCACCAGCTCGGCCTCGGAACTCGTCTCCAGGATGGAAGAGGCCGGGTATATGTCTCGCAGGCGGTCGCAAGAAGACTCCCGGGTAGTCTATGTGGAGCTGACTCCCAAGGGGACGCAGTTGGCTGATACTACTCCGACAGGGGGCATACCACTTCTGCGAGAACGCATCAAGGGGCTGCACCAGGAACAGTTGAACAAGATCGACGAGGCCTTGACACTACTCATACAAGTGATGGAGATTGATCCCAATGACTTCAGATAGTATGGCACGATCCCCAAGAGCCCGACGGCGCGTCGAAGCGGCAAAGGGTACGAAGGGGCTCACAGACTCCCAGATCCTGTGGCGGTGCTATGGGTACCTGCGTCCTCACTGGTTGCTCAGCCTGGGGGGGTACATCCTCCTGTTCGTGATCAACGCCCTGTCGTTGTTGAGCCCGCAACTCATGCGCGGTATCGTGGACCGGGGCATCGAGAACAAGGACCTTCAGTACCTGAGCCTTATGGTACTGGCCCTGGTCGGGTTGTCCGTAGTACAGGGGGTGCTTGGCTACTTCCAGGGACGGTGGATTGAGCAGGCGTCGCAGAACGTGGCTTATGATCTGCGCAATCAGATCTACAAGAAGGTCTCATCCTTGTCTTTTTCCTACCACGACCGCACCGAGACGGGACAGCTCCTGGCCCGGGTCATGCACGACGTAGACAGGTTGCGGTTCCTCAACGGACGGGCATCCATGCGTCTCATCGAGGGTGTGGTCATGCTCGTCACTACTGTGGTTGTCGTGTCTATCATGAACCCCAGGCTTGCATTCCTCTCCGTACTCTCTATGCCGGTTTTGACCCTGCAGGCGTACTACTACTCGAAACGTATGCGACCTCTCTGGTTGTCGTTGCGCGACAAGATCTCTCAGATGACCTCGTGGGTCGAGCAGAACCTGCGTGGCGCCAGAGTGGTGAAGGGCTTCGCGCAGGAGTCGGCTGAGATACAGCGGTTCGCCGAGCAGAACAGCGACTGGCTAAAGACCTCGGAGGAGTCAGTACGGATCCGGGCAATCAACGATCCACTCGTTGTCTTGATCGCCAACCTTGCCACGATCTTCATCATCTGGTACGGCGGCAGGCTCGTCGTGCAGGATGTGCTAACCCTGGGTGAGTTGATCGCTTTCAACGCCTATATGAGCCAGCTCACCGGGCCGGTCAGAACGCTGGGCCGGCTGATCCCCATACTGACCGAGGCCGCGGCAAGTGGCCAACGCATCTTCGAGATTCTTGACACGGAGTCAGAGGTCAAGGAAGCACCGGATGCGGTGGATCTGCCCCCTGTCGAGGGGAGGGTGAGGTTTGAGGATGTCTCCTTCGCCTATTTCGGCCGCAGGACGGTGCTGGAGTCGGTGAACTTTGAGGCTGCCCCTGGCGACGTTGTGGCTTTGCTCGGAACGACGGGATCGGGCAAGTCAACGATCATCAATCTGATCCCTCGTTTCTACGACGTGACAAAGGGTGCCGTCACCATTGATGGAAACGATGTTCGGAACGTGACACTGAACTCACTTCGCGACCAGATCGGCATCGTTCTGCAAGAAACGACGCTTTTTGCGGCCAGTGTCCGCGAGAATATCGCCTTTGGGAGGCCTGACGCCACGGAAGACGAGGTGACCGCTGCTGCCAAGGCAGCTCAAGCGCATGAGTTCATTATGGAACTGCCCAATGGTTATGCGACCCGCGTTGGCGAGCGTGGATCCACATTCTCTGGCGGGCAGAAACAGCGTATCGCAATCGCCCGCGCGCTTCTGAAGGATCCGCGCATCCTCATTCTCGACGATGCGCTGTCCAGCGTGGACACCGAGACTGAACAGTTGATCCAGAAAGCACTGGAACGGTTGATGCAGGGGCGCACGTCGTTCGTGATCGCCCAGCGCTTGAGCACTGTGCGAATGGCCGACCAGATCCTTGTTCTGGATAAGGGACGTGTCGTCGCGCGGGGCAACCACGAGGAACTGCTGAAGACGTCAGGTCTCTACGCAGACATCTATGAACGGCAACTGCGACCGCAGGAAGTCCGGGAACTGATGGCGCAACCCGGTCGCGTGCAGACTTCGGAAAGCAGCAATGCCGCGATAAGGGCAGCTGTCACGAGCGCCTAGAGGAGCCACAATGAGTTTTTCTATTGGAACGACCAGTATGGGAGGCGGGCCTGGCGGCATCTTGCGAGGCCTTGCCGATGAACACGAGAAGGGTCGTGTGTGGGATGCGCACGTTGTATCACGGATGTTGGCCTATCTCAAGCCCTACCGGCGCAATATGGTGCTGGCCTTCATCCTGACCGTCATCTCGGCCCTGCTTGGATTAGCGGTGCCCTATATGATCAAGATCGCCATTGATCAGCACATCGTGAACCGCGATATCGCTGGACTGGACCGGATCGCATTGGCGACTGTGGCGGCCTTCGTGGCGCTGTATGTCTCGTCGGCCATTCAGCAATACCTGCTTTCGCTCACAGGCCAGAAGGTGCTGGGCGAGATGCGCAGTGAGTTGGTGCGCCATTTGCAGGACCTTCACCTGGGCTACCACGACACGCACATCATTGGTGTCACAATTTCACGCGTGTTCAGCGATGTGGGCGTCATCAATGACCTGCTTTCTCAGGGACTGATCACGTTGGCGAGTGATGTGCTGACCCTGATTGGTATCATCGTGGTCATGATGCTGATGAGTCCAAGGTTGGCGCTGCTCAGCTTCTCCGTGGTCCCTTTGATGGTGGTAGCCACGATGATCTTTGCCCGCCACGCCAAGGTGGCCTTCCGTGAGACACGGGCGACCAATGCAAGCGTCGTCGGAGATCTCGCCGAAGATCTCGCCGGGATGCGGGTCATCCAGGCCTTTGCGCAAGAAGGTTCCGAGCAGGAGCACTTCGAGGAGGTCAATCGCGCGAACCGCGACGCAAATGTGCGGGCGATGACGCTCTCGTTCATCTTCATGCCGACTGTCCAGTTCTTGGGGACGATGGCAACCGCGGTGGTCCTCCTCTTTGGTGGGCGCGCCGTCGCCCAGGAGACGCTGACGCTTGGCGTCATCGTGGCGTTTCTCTCCTACGTGACCCGTTTCTTCCAGCCAATTCGTGAGCTCAGCCAGTTGTACACGACAATGCAACAGGCGATGGCCGGGGGCGAGCGTGTGCTGGAGCTCCTGGACACAAAGCCGGGCGTCCCGGATAGGTCCGGCGCGACAGAGATGCCCCCTATTGAGGGACGCGTTGAGTTGCGCGATGTCGGCTTTGCCTATCGAAGCGGCGAGCCTGTGCTGCGCGACGTGAACCTCGTCGTTGAGCCGGGCCAGACGGTCGCATTGGTGGGGCCTACAGGCGCCGGAAAAACCTCGATCTCGAATCTGATTGCCCGTTTCTACGATGTGAGTGAAGGTGCTGTGCTTATCGATGGTATCGACGTGCGCGATGTGACCCAGCGCTCTCTACGCCGCCAGATGGGAATCGTCCCGCAGGATCCGTTCCTTTTTTCTGGCACGATATCGGATAATATCCGCTTTGGCATTCCTGATGCCTCGGATGAAGCAGTACGTGAGGCGGCGCGTATGGCTAACGCCGACGAGTTTATCGAGCGTCTGCCAGATGGGTACGATACCCAGATTCAGGAAGGGGGCGCTAACTTCTCGATAGGCCAGCGGCAACTCCTGTGCATCGCACGGGCGGTGCTGGCAGACCCACGCATTCTCATTCTCGATGAAGCAACATCGAGCGTTGATACGATGACTGAGGTGTTGATTCAGGGTGCTCTCGATCGTCTGCTTGCCGGACGCACGGCTGTGGTCATTGCGCACCGGTTGAGCACCATCCGAAATGCCGATGTGATCTGCGTCATTGATGATGGCCGGATCGTGGAACAGGGGGCGCACGAGGCACTCCTTGCCTATGGTGGTCTTTACCGCGATCTCTACGAACGGCAGTTCGTAGGTGCCGTTTGAGGACTTCGGATCTCTGGACCCGGATCTTGATCAATCGTGCTGATATCCTGACCAGCTAATATCTCTCTACATAAAGGTTAAGATGCAAACGCTCAAATTCCTGTTTGGATATACGAGAAACCAGAGACTTCCACTCATCATTACCGTGCTGTCGATGTTTTGTCTCACCGCTGTACAGCTTGTAGAGCCCAAGATCATTAGTGAGATGATCGCGATCGTCAAGGCGCCGTTCGTGGACGGTTTCTCCTATGTGCCTTCGAGCCAACTCGTCGGCAAGCTCGCGCTCATTGGTACCAATGACCCTAGCCAGCTCACGATCCCCGGTGTTATTGGCCGTCTGGCCATTATCGCGTTGACTTTCTACCTCTTTCGCGCCGTGTTTACATTCCTGCGCAGCTACGCAGCGCATGTGGCGGGGTGGGGTGCTGTGGCTGATGCGCGCCGTGACATCTACCGGCATCTACAGCGGCTCTCTCTGCGTTTCTATGAGGACCAGAAGACCGGTGACCTGATGTCGCGAATGGTCAATGACTCGGATATGTTCGAGACATTGATTGCCCACGCGATTCCCGACACGATCGTGAACATCCTCCTTTTCTTCGGCGTCGCAGCGATTCTGCTTGGGTACAGTGCCAAGCTGATGCTGTTGACCCTGGTGCCGATTCCACTGATCGTGTTTGCCGCGCGGGGTTTCACGAAGTACGTCCGGCCTGCCTTCCGGAACCGTCAGAAGGAACAGGGTGATCTCAATGCCACACTCAACGACAACCTTCTGGGTATCCGTGAGATCAAGGCCTTCACACGAGAGGACATTGAGGCCGAGCGCATCGGGTCTCACATCAGCCGGTACCGTGACTCGCTGTTGCGCGCTCTGCGTTTGATGGCAACTTTCCACCCCTTTGTCGAGTTCTCGTCGTCATTGGGAACCATCATCCTGATCTACTTCGGGGGGCAGTTGGTGCTGCAACAGCGGCTTCCGCTCGAGGACCTGGTGGCTTTCTTCCTATACCTCAACATCTTCTACCAGCCCGTCAGATCGTTGAGCGGCGCATGGGAGAACATCCAGCACGCTATGGCCGGGGCTGAGCGCGTGGCCGAGCTCCTGAATGAGGAACCCGATGTGGTTGAACGCCCGGATGCCATCACACTGCCCGAGAGGGCTGACGGCGCGATCAGCTTCAACCACGTGAGCTTCCGTTATGTCGACGACCAACCTGTGCTCGAGGACATCACCTTGCACATCCCTTCCGGCCACGTCGTGGCCTTGGTGGGTCCGACTGGCGTGGGCAAGAGCACGCTTGCCAGTCTGATTCCGCGGTTCTATGACGTCCGTGAGGGGTCAATCACCCTCGACGGCCACGATATCCGGGATCTCTCCCTACGGAGCCTGCGCCAGCAAGTGAGTATCGTTTTGCAGGACGTTTTCCTGTTCCACGGCACTGCGCGCGACAACATTCTCTTTGGGCGCCCGGACGCGACCGAGGAGGAAGTGATCCGGGCAGCGCAGATAGCCAACGCGCATGAGTTCCTCCAGGCTCTACCAGAGGGATATGACACGATCATCGGCGAGCGTGGTGTCAAGCTCTCCGGCGGTCAGAAACAGCGCCTGGCGATTGCGCGCGCCGTGCTGAAGGATGCTCCGGTGCTGATTCTTGACGAGGCCACGTCTTCGGTAGATACTCAGACGGAGATGCTCATCCAGGAAGCCTTGGAGCGGTTGATGGTTGGGCGGACGACCATTATCATTGCGCATCGTCTCTCAACAATTCGCAGTGCTGATGCGATTGTTGTGCTGGAGGGCAGCCGGATCACCCAGAAGGGCACTCACGAGGAGCTTATCGCAGTGGATGGCCTCTATCGGCAACTCAATGAGGTTCAGAACGAGATTGAGCCGCGCTATGCTATGTTAAGAGAGCGCCGGCGCCTTGCACAGGTAACCGCCTGATGGTTTGCGCTGACGTAGAGATCCAACGAGCCCCCAGGTGCAGCTTCCCGCGGTTCTAGGCAGTGGCCAGGGATCGGCTGGATACTGGGGGCATGCCTTTGTCTCGGAGCTTTGCCAGACTGTCTGTGACAGCAATTCGTGGTATCATCCACCGATGGGGATATACCCGCATATGTAGGAGGAATCTATCTGATGATGCGACGGCGACTTGGTAACTTACTATCATTACTAGCTGTTCTGGGAGTGCTGCTAACACTCGGAGCATGTAGTTCGGGCGCTTCCAACGGCGGCGGGGGCGGCAGTAACGCCCCGACACCAACGCCCATTCCGACTTCAATTGTGCCCACCAACCCCACCTATGAGGTGCAGCGTGGCGATGTTGTTCGGGTGCTGGAGTTCTCCGGTCGCGTTGCACCGGTACAGGAGGAGGAGCTCTACTTCAAGACCGGTGGTTATGTGGACGCTGTCTATGTCAGCCGGAATTCCGAAGTCAAAGCTGGCGACCTGCTGGCCGAGCTCGAGGTGACCGATCTCAAGAACCAGATCACCCAGGCCGAGGCCGAGTTGGTAGCGGTACAGATGGACTACGACCGGCGTGTTACCGAGGCTAGCAACAGCGTGCGTGCAGCGGAATTGCGCTTGGCCAAGCTCCAGACGCAGTCCAGCAACACGCAGATGATCAATGCCCAGATCAACCTGGAACGGGCCAGAACGCGCTTAGCCGATGCGCAGGATGAGTACAACAAATCCCTCGATCGTTCCTGGGAACGCCCTGAGGTTCGCGAGGCCTATGCTAATGCCGTGACCGAAGCTCAGTGGGCGCTCCAGGTTGCCGAGGCTCAGTATCAGGATGTGCAGCGCTCGGCACAACAGATCGTCTATGATACCGAACTGGCTCAGATGGATCTCGATCTGGCAAAGATGCGGCTAGCCGAGATCCAGGTCGGGTTGGATGTGACGCGGACGGTGCTTTCCGTGGGCCGGCTGCGCGACCAACTCAACGACGCCCGCATCGTGGCGCCCTTTGACGGCGTGATCCTCGAGTCGAATGTGATCGAAGGGCGTCAGGTCCAGGGCTATGCGCCTCTCATGCGGCTCGCGGATCCCTCGGCCCTGGAGATCAGCGCCGACTTGCAGGAAACCGAAATGAGCGAGCTGACCGAAGGGATGCCGGTCACTGCAGAGTTTGTCAATCGACCCGGGCAAGAAGTCGCTGGTATCATCCGGCGCCTCCCCTATCCTTACGGCAGCAGTGCGCGTACAGAGGGCGCTGAGACGACCGATGACGAAGATAAGTCGGTTCGCATCACGCTGGAAGGTGTGGATCTCACCTCTGAT